>DAIQNC010000081.1:0-9915 GCA_036788655.1 Ktedonobacteraceae bacterium | reverse complement strand
ATTTCGCGCCGAGGTGACGCACATCGAGGAAGACATAATCTTTGCCATCGACGCCACGCCCCTCTTTAATCTCTTGCAGAATGGAGCGCGAAACGATATCACGCGGGGCAAGGTCTTTGAGCGTTGGCATGTACCGCTCCATGAAGTATTCACCCTTGCCGTTCAATAGTTTGCCACCCTCGCCACGCGCCGCCTCGCTGAGAAGGACGCCGACTTTGTAGATGCCCGTCGGGTGGAATTGATACATCTCCATGTCTTCGAGCGGAATGCCGCGTCGGTAGGCCAGCGACATACCATCGCCCATACAGGCAAAGGCGTTGCTGGTCACGCGCCATGCACGACCATAGCCGCCCGTTGCGAAAAGAATGGCCTTCGCATGGAAGGTGTGTATCTCGCCTGTGCGAATCTCCATCGCCACGACGCCACACGCCTGACCATCATTGAGCAACAAGTCAAGAACGAGGTACTCATTGAAGAAACGCACCTGATTTTTGATGGCACTCTGATACATCGTTTGCAGCAACATATGACCTGTGCGGTCAGCGGCTTTGCAGGAGCGACGGACAGCCGCTTCGCCATAGTTGCGCGTGTGACCACCAAAGCGTCGCTGGTCGATTTTGCCTTCCGGTGTACGGTCAAAGGGAAGGCCGCGATGCTCAAGCTCGTAGACGGCATCAATCGCATCACGTGTCAGGATTTCCGCAGCAGGTTGGTCGCTGAGGTAGTCGCCACCCTTCACAGTGTCGTACATATGCCACTTCCAGTGGTCTTCTTCCAGATTGCCAAGTGCGGCGGCAACGCCACCCTGCGCGGCTCCCGTATGCGAGCGCGTCGGATATACCTTCGTTAGCACGGCGACGCTGACATTGGGCAACTGCATCGCCGCCATCAGTCCTGCACCACCCGCGCCGACAATCACCACATCAAATTTATGATACATACAATTCTCTCCAGATATCCCCGGTAATCCCATGTTGTGACGTGATTTATCACGTGCGTATCACAATTGAACATCACGTGCGTGTCACCGTTGAACGTAATCAAATTGGGACGCGGACGGGCGGGGTAAATCACGCCACAACATGGGATTACGCAAAAAATCAGCTATGGAACGTAATTAACGTAATCGTACCCAACATAAAGAAAATGACTAACAGGATGGCTGTGGCGGAGAGCAGCGTCAGACGCAGACCGCGAGAGCGCACGTAATCGTCGATGACCACACGCAAGCCGTTCATGCCGTGTGTCAGACCGAGTGTCAACAAAAGCCAGTCGAAGAGTCGCCAGAGCGGATTGGCATAACGCGCAGCGACGAAACTATAGGTCGTCTGAGAAACATCGTTCGTCACGTGCATGATGAACAGGTGAATGATGACCAGAAAGATAAGCACAATGCCAGAAATGCGGAAGTAGTACCATGAAAAGGTCTCGAATCCGCCCGCACCCTGTGGACGAGGGCCATAGCCGCTCGATAGACGTAACATGAATTTGCTCCTCTATTTCTAATGACCCACACTGCCTGTTGCAGGGACGTGAGAAAACCAGTGAAAGAAAGGGCCGATGACGAAGACGGACATGGGCAAGAAAAATGCCAGCGTCACGACGATGACCGCGACAAACATGATGCGCTGGTAACGCACTCCCTTACGCCAGAAGTCGATAAACATGATGCGTACACCGTTGAAGGCGTGATAGAGTACCGCGCCAATGAGGGAGAGGGAGAGCAGGCGTACAATGATACTATCGAAGAACAAAATACCTTCATCATAGACACGCGGCCCAAACCCTAGCAACGAGATATCGACAATATGAATAAATAGGAAGAGTAGAATTCCAAGTCCTGTGATGCGATGCAGCAGCCAGGACCACATACCAGATTGACCTCTATACATCGTTTCCTCGATTCTTGAGGCAGATTTGGGGCAACAAGCGATGACAAGGGGAACACTTTGTATCACATCACATCGCAGCACCCCATCGTGCCTACCCGGATTGCGTATATATGTATTATACGGCAGATGGGTCAGAGGCGCAAAGGGTTATGTATCGGTGAGGGTGGCGGGGTGTAATGAATTATGCCCGTACATGTCAGCATTGCTCGAATGTTGGTGGATGAGGAACGTTTCATTACCACAAATGTCCGGGGCAACGCTGACATGTACGGGCATAATTCATTACACCCCGCCACCCTCACCACATGTTTATTCTGCGGTTATCCGCGTGGGCGAACGCACAGGAGCGGCAGGCGTGAGATTGCGAGGACACGTTCGGTGACACTGCCGACCCATGGCTGCGGGCCGCTATAGCCCTGCGTGGTCATGGCAATGGCATCGCTACCGCCGAACGATTCATGTGCTTTATCATCTCCGCCATTATCGGCTGCTTTGATGATACCTTGAGCGACATCATCAGCCATCGTCACCGATGAGGTGAACTCCAGATTGAGATGTGCTATATCTGGTTCAGCCTTGATGTGTTGTAGTGTGGCATGTAGATACTCTCTCGTCATGTTCTGAGCCGTTTGTGCATCATGACCAGCACGAGCAGCGATGCGGGCCGTCCTGCCTGGAATTTTCACCTCATGAGGTGGCTGAACGATATGTGCGAGGTGCAACGCTCCCCGGTCAGGGGCAGCCAGACCAGCAGCGAGATAGGCTGCTGGCACAAGGGCTGCTCTGGCATAGTCTGAGCCGTCGAGCGGAACCAGAACGCGCAGAGGCCGATGATCGGGATGGTGTTCGGTTGGAACCGAGCCACCTTCACGCAGTACCAGCACAGGTGTTTGTGCAAAGCGAGCAATCTTCGTGCTGACAGAGCCGAGCATCCACCAGTGGGTGACGCCTGTGTGACCATGACTACACATGACAATAATATCTGCATTCGTGTCGGCTGCAACCGACAAAATGCCGGGTGCAATAGGGCCAACAGGGGCGTGCGTTTGAGCGGAGATGCCGCTCAGAAGTTGAGAATCGGCTATCCCTTTCAGGTAGCTCTCCGCCAGCACCTGATCGGCCTCGCCAACGGGCGGAACGAGAATGGGCTTGGTCGCCGTAGATGGTAACGGTGTCATTTCCGTATTCAGCACTCGCACCAGGAAAAGAGAGCCACCAGAGGCACGGGCCAGACGTGCCGCGATGGGCAGTGCGCGTTCGGCTCTCTCAGAACCATCAAGAGGAACGAGAATTCGTTTGAACATATGCTACTCCTTGATTACTTTCTTACTTGCTCGCTTTCTATGGCCTGTTAACTGGCTTTACGTGATTTTGTTTTATCGGAAGCTTGCTCCAACTGCCCGACGAGGTTCTGATGCTTCGGGTGCGAGCCGTGCGAGACTGCACTGAGGGGTTGGGCTACTGACTCCAGCGATTTGCCCTCGGCATTGACACCAAACAAGATTTCGACGATGCCTCCTATAATCATGATAGCGGCTCCAATCAGGTAGCCAATAAAGAGGCCCGTTGGACTCGATGCGTTACCAATGAGTGCGCCATAAAGCAAGGGGCCAGTTGCACCAGCAATCTGTGCAATGGCGAAGAACACCGCAATGGCTTCGGCACGTATCTCTATCGGGAAGATTTCACTCACGGTCAGGTAGCCCGAACTGGCTCCGGCAGAGGCAAAGAAGAAGATGATCACCCATGCGATAGTCTGCGTGGTCGCATTCAATGCCCCGATATCAAACAACCATGCACTGATGACAAGCAACACGCCGGAGAGAATGTAGGTTCCTGATATCATCTTCTTGCGTCCAAGCGTGTCAAAGAGCTTGCCGAGCAGCAATGGCCCCAGCAGATTGCCTACCGCGAAGGCGAGGCCATAGAATGGTACGCTCGTTCCGCTCACATGGTAGAACTTGGTGAGGACTATGGCATAGGTGAAGAAGATGGCATTATACAGGAACGACTGTGTAATCATCAGGGACGCGCCCAGTACAGCACGTCGTGGATACTGCTGGAACACCACACGTAGCAACGTCAGGTAGCCATAGAGCTTTTCGGGCAGTATCTGGATGGCCTCGCTGTCATTGACTGGTTCCAGATGTTGTCCCGCCTTGCTCGCTATGTCCTCGATGTTGCTAATGACCTCTTCGGCTTGTTGTTGGCGTCCATGTGTCAGGAGCCAGCGCGGACTTTCCGGCAGGTTGCGCCTCACGAGCAGAATCACGAGAGCCAGTACCGGCCCTAGCAGGAATGCCAGGTGCCAGCCGAGCGGCACGGGAATCAGATTGAGAAACAGCAGCGTTGCGAACGTGCCTAGAATCGAGCCTGCCCAATACGTACCATTGATACCGATATCAACACGACCTCGATAATGCGACGGCATCATCTCATCTATCGCGGAGTTAATGGCGGCATATTCTCCACCAATGCCAAGACCCGCCACAAAGCGTGTCGCATAAAAGTAGAGAATCCAGGCAAAACTCTGTCCAAAGGTAAAGGCCGAAAGGCCACTACCCACGAGGTAGACGCCCAGTGTCACCATGAACAGGGTACGTCTGCCTAATTTGTCGGAGAGTCTGCCGAAGTAGAGTGCGCCGACGACCTCACCAACAAGGTAGATGGTCGCAATCAGACCTGCCTGTGTTGATGTAAGATGAAGCGTGTTGGACTGTGTGAGGACGCCCGTAACCGCACTGGCAATCGTGATTTCCAGACCATCGAGAATCCAGGCGACGCCCAGTCCGATAATCATGCGCGTATGGAACGGCGACCACTTCAAGCGGTCAAGACGAGCAGGTATAGTGGTACGTATAGGTTTGTCTGTGACAGCATTGTCGCTCATAAGAGTCTCCTCTTGTGATTCATCACCCTGTAGTCAACGTGTTAACCTTCCAAAAGAGCGTGAAGAGGCAAGTACATCGTTGTCCTCTATTTTCCGCGCATATCTTGTAGAACCCCATCAGTTTCTACATACAGAAGGTGTATGGATATAACACTATTATTACAGGGTAATTAGTTACAATGTAAACAAGCATGCGCTCTTTTTCGTTTTGTAAGCATTCTCTTCGCCAGAAACGTGTTACAGGTAATGCGAACACAACAACTCACTCATCATACTGTACAGGTTCACGGCTTGTCCTGGTATTATTGTGCCTCAGAAGGAATTGCTCCCCCGGATGCTCCTGCGCTTGTTCTGCTGCACGGGCTGTCCACTTCTCATCTCTATATGTTGCCGACAGCAAAACTGCTCGCGCCATACTATCGTGTCTACATTCCTGATATGCCCGGCTTCGGCAAGAGCGCGAAACCGAAGCACATTTATACGTTGGTCGAACTGGCGGATATGCTGGCGGAGTGGATGACTGTCGCCGGCATAGAGAAAGCGAGCTGGCTTGGCAATTCGCTCGGTTGCCAGATTATTACGCAGCTTGCAATACGCCATCCCGATTGTGTCGAGCGTATGATACTGGTTGGCCCCGCGATGGATCCTCGTGCATTGACGGCACATCAGGAGATTGGACGCTGGTTACACAACATCCTTTACGAACCGAAGCATCTCTACCCCATCGTCTTCTACGATTTCTTACGCTCTGGCCTTCGACGTACTGCGACGACATTGCGCTATGGGCTGCAAGACCGCATCGACGAACGTCTCCCACACATATCGGTTCCGACGCTGGTAGTACGTGGTTCACGCGATATCGTCGTGCCGCAACGCTGGGCGGAAGAGGTAACACGCTTGCTCCCTGACGGGCAGCTTATCGTTATCGAGGGAGCCGCGCACGACGTGAACTACAACGCGCCTAAGCAACTTGCTCAATGTGTGCGCGATTTCATGGGATGAGGCGGTCATGATGCATATAAGCATGAGTGGTATGTGAGCAAGGGTGTGATGAATCAGACCCCTACACTATGGCGGTGAGCATTGGAAGTAATGGCGAGCAACCTGCCACAGTGTAGGGGTCTGATTCATCACACCCTGGCAACCACCTTCCTGACGACACCCTATTTCCCAACAACCTCGCCCTCTAAAAATGCATTGACGGCTTTGTTGAATTGCTGTGGTTGATCGAACATGCTGACGTGACCTGCATGTTTGAGCATGAGCAAACATGCATCTGCTATTTCGTCACGCAGAATGGAAGCGAAAGTCGGGGGAACGAGCGTATCATTCTCACCCCAGATGAGGAGCGTGGGAGTGCGGATTGCTTTGATATCCTTTTGTACATCCAGTCGTAGTATATCTTGCGCGACATGAAGCAGTGTGATGGGGCCAGTACGCAGGGCATCGAAGGCAAGGACAGGGAGAAAACGAGGCGTGAGATAGCGAAGACCCATGAGCAGTGGGATGATATAGCCTCGCACCGAGCGCACATGGGACATCGCAGCAGGTGAGACGAGGACAAGGCGATGCACACGCTCAGGATGATGTGCGGCAACCCACATGCAGATATAGCCGCCCATTGAATGCCCGATCAGGTCAACGCATTGCAAGCCAACGGCATCCATCCACGAGACGAGCCACGCGCCCGCCTGAGCCAGCACAAAGTGTGTTGCGAAACGGCGCATGGAGCCAAAACCGGGCAAATCGAGCAGATAGATCGTGCGCTCCTGTGCGAGGCTCTCGACATTGCGCCGCCACCACAGCGTCGAGGCAGAGAGTCCATGCACCAGCACAATCGGCTCGCGTTCGCTCTTTCCATGAACAGATTGAATCGCGTCCACCCGTTGATAGCGTACTGGAACACCCGCGACCATCGCTGTGTGCCACGAAACCGTCATGCGCTGCCTGCGCCGAAATATGCTCATAACTACACGTTCGCTCCCCTGTCGAATATTCCTCTCAGTTAGCACGCTCGGACAGAAGAGAAAGCTACTAGCCTGTCAATCATGATGGTCGCCCTGGCCGCCCATGAATCTTGACGATGTACCGCGAATTCGTTCATACCGATGCACGGACGACAACTGTTGGCTGAAGGGTAGGCATTTCTTGTAGCGGCTCACCACGAGTTGCCAGCAGAATATTCTCAATCAGCAGGTCGAACGATGCTTGCTTATTCAAACTGATAGTCGTCAGTGGTGGATTGCTCAATTGAGCCAGAGGTATATCATCGCACCCGATCACGGCAACCGACTCTGGTATCCGCACACCCATATCGGTCAGAGCTGCCATGACCGCGAAGGCCACTTCATCATTGTAACAGCATATCCCGAAAGGCACGGGCTGCGAGGAGAGCAGGTTCGCAATGGCTTCCTGTGCAATGTTGCGTGTGGATGATACGACCTGCACAATTGGAGACTCCAGCATGTATGTTGCACATTGCTGACGCACTCCTTCCAGATGTGCCTGTACCAGTCGCTGCACATCTGATCGCTCAGGGGCGGCAAACACAATCTGCGTCTGACTCTGCTCGACCAGATACGTCACCTGTGTTTTCCCCACTTCCTGTCTACTGGCAATGTTGCTCATTGGAAGAATAGGAACATGAAATTGTTCCAGAAATTCCGCAATGGCAGGCTCATTCACATCCGCAAAGGAGAGGATGGCGGCTGGTGTCAGGTTCGCGGACGGGTGACGCTGCTCCGATGTTGTGTGTAGACCAACATGCCAGATAAGCGTGAAGCCACGAGCTGCCAGTCTCTCTTCTAATGCCTTTAACTCACGGGCCATCGCAGGGTCAACCTGCTCAAACGGGAGAACGACAAGCACGAGCTGACTGTGGCCCACGCGCAAGATGCGTGCAGCGGTAAAGGGGCGATATCCGAGGTCACGCGCCGCTTTCAGCACTCGCTCGCGTGTCTCCTCTGGAATGCTCTGGCGCACATCATTATTGAGAACATAGCTGACCGTTGCCCGCGAAACGCCACTTGCCCGTGCCACATCCGCGCTCGTCACATGGTGATGCCCTTTTTCCATAACATCCTCTTTTCGCCTCTCCTCTTCTTGACATTCGCCTCTGTTTCCAAGTATACTTTACTTACACGTGTAAGTAAAGTATCAAATGACGCGGGTCTCCATGCTATAGATTGATGTAGGGGTCTGCTAATGACCGGAGTGTAGGGGTACGATGATGAACGTTGACGAAATAACCCAGATATCGGTGCATGGGCTACCAGGGTGTGATGAATCAGACCCCTACACTGTGCAGGCTGGCTCATCGTCATGCGGAATGCTCACCACCAGCGTGTAGGGGTCTGATTCATCACACCCTGGCTCACCTACCACCCGTGTCCAACATACTTTCTCAAGGTTCATCATCACACCCTGGCAACTTGCCAGCAGGGAGTAGAGTTCTTATGTCTCATATGAGAGTTCGTCTTGAATATCATTGGCTCGTGACAATAAGTGTGACGCTCGGTATGTTCATGAGCTTGATGGATTCGACGATTGTCAACGTCGCTATACCGCAGATGCAACACACCTTTCATGCGGATATACACGAGGTGCAGTGGGTTGTCACTGTCTACATGCTTACGCAAGCGGTTGTGATTCCGACAGCTCCATATCTCAGTGCTACATTGGGGGGAAAAAGAGCCTACGTCTGGACGTTGAGCGCGTTTCTGGCTGGTTCTCTGCTATGTGGCTTTGCCTGGAATCTGCCCTCGCTCGTCTTCTTTCGTTTCCTACAAGGAATTGGTGGCGGAGTGCTATTGCCGATGGTCATGACCCTGCTCTTTCAAGCTTTTCCACCTGAGAAACGGGGAACGGCAACGAGCGTGATAGGTATTCCGTTGATGATTGCTCCGGCGGTTGGACCTGTCCTGGGTGGCTATCTGGTTGGTTCCTTCGGCTGGCAATGGGCCTTCTTCATCAATGTTCCACTCGGCATTGTAGCGGTATTTATAGCCCAGAAATGTCTACGCACGGAGCAGCAAAAGATGCCAGAGCCGCGAATGCGATTCGATGTTACAGGTTTTTGCACTGCTGCCGTTGGTGTTGTAGCCCTGTTACTGTCAGTATCGGCAATTACCAGTGGTGATATTAGCATCAGCAACATCCTACTCTTGCTGTGCGGCATCATTTTCGTGTTGACCTTTGCATTCATCGAGCTACACAAAGCGCGACGTAAGCGAAGGCCATTACTGGACTTGCGCCGTTTCCGCGACGCCACCTTCGCTTTCAGCGTACTTGCACAGATACTCGTTATGTTTGTCAGATTCGGTATCCTTTTTCTCATTCCCATCTACCTGCAAACGTTGCATCATGAAACGGCTGCACAATCAGGTCTCATACAGGGAACACAGGCACTGGCAACACTGGCGATACTGCCGATAGCCGGGCGGCTCGCGGATAAAATTGGCCCCAGGATCATCGTGATTGTGGGCTTGCTGGTACTGCTAGCTACCGTGACGCTGATGGTCACGCTCAGACTGGATACATCTATTCTGATGATTATAGGAATATTAATCTTGCTCGGTGGTGCATACGGGTTCGTGCAACAAATTCCGGTGACGGCGATGTCGCGCATCGAGAAGGAAGAACGCCAGGAAGTAGCTAACGGCTCAACGCTCCTATCCGTATTACAGGCCACCGCCGCGCCGATGGGGGTTGCGGTTCTTTCGAGCTTCGTATCCGTACGGAGCTACCAGTATATGGTGCAGTTAAGCAAGCAGGGTCTGACGGGTGCGCTGTTACAAAATCAGAGTTCTATGATGGCGATGCACGAAGCCTTTCTGCTCTCCTCGCTCCTGACCGTCATGGCACTGGTAGCAATGTACTTCGTGCCGCGTAAAAGCAAGAATCAGCAAGCGCAAGTAGAAGGCGCGAACGCCGCCGCGTTCCATCGTTTGGGATAGAACGCGGCAAATGCCTGTCGTGTGGCGACGCAACACGAGCAGTTAGAACTGGTAACGGGTCTGACCGAGACCTATGGCGAATGCGAAGACTTTAGTGGGTTTGACGGAGAACACGAGATTCGAGTCGGTGAGAACTCGTTGTGTGTCTTCATCATAGAGGGAGAAATAGCCGTTGCGT
>DAIQNC010000080.1:5708-9971 GCA_036788655.1 Ktedonobacteraceae bacterium | reverse complement strand
AACGTTTACTGTGGCTATCGGCACGGTTGACCTGACAGGCTCCGATACCTCGATGGCTCTCATCGCGGCTGAGGTACTCGGCGCATCTTCCTCGTCGGTCATGGTCGCGCATGACAATACCGATACCATGCCCTATAGCGGTGGCACTGGTGGTAGTAAGACGACGTATGCAATGGGGTCAGCCGTACTCGCTGCCGCTCAGGATGCACGTACACAGGTTCTTTCGGTTGCTAGCGAAATGCTAGAGGCATCGCCGGACGACCTGGAGATTGAAGATGGCAAGGTCGTTGTGAAAGGTGTGCCTGGAAAGAGCGTCGAACTCAAGAAAATTGCCGAGGAGACCATGCGTTTTGCAGGTCAGTATGCTCCTGTGTATGGACGCGGACGCTCCGCGAACAAGGTGAGTTCGCCGATGTATGCCGCTCATCTTGCGAAAGTTGCCGTTGACACTGAAACTGGCGAGGTGCATGTTATCGACTATGTTGCGGTTCAGGATGTCGGTTTCGCCATTAATCCAGCAGAGGTCGAGGGGCAAATAGAAGGAGGCGTCACGCAGGGCATCGGCTGGGCGTTGTTCGAGGGCTTTGTCTATGATGAAAATGGGCAACTGCTCACCTCAACACTCATGGACTATGCACTCCCTCTGAGTAAGAATGTTCCCACCATCACACCTGTCCTCGTCAAAGTGCCGTCGGCTCTCGGCGCATTTGGCTCAAAGGGTGTTGGTGAGCCACCTGTTGTTCCCGTCGCTGCCGCGATTGCCAACGCTATTCGAGATGCTATCGGTGTGCGCGTCACACAATTGCCGATGACACCGGAGCGCGTCTTTACAGCATTGCACGAGAACAAGTAACCTGTAGGGGCCTTAATTTATTACGCCCTCGTACCCGTTCGACTATATGTTTCGTGAACGGGTACGAGGGCGTAATAAATTAAGGCCCCTACAGAGGTTATCCTTCAATAATCATCCTCTCCAAAAACTTTTCTCGTCCAACTCCTAGCCTTCCCTCTATAACGTCAGGAGGCAAGCGGTTAATATAATGAGGAAACTATTGGTGCTTCATGAGAAATACGCTTCGCAAAATAGAAAGTTGTGCAGTGCTGAACCTCTATCCTACAAGGAATATTTTCCGCGATACATATGTTAGTACCTGTGAACGTCTTAGCGTAGGGAAAAAGCTACGGAAGATATATGTATATGTGTTTCGTATAGTCATAATACACTATTTAGGACGAAACACAGGTTGAGATGTGAAAGGGAAATATCATGGGTGATGCATCCCGCGAGATTCTAAAGCGAGCGCGTCAGCGTGTGCCGGAGTGGTCATCGGCTCAAGTGCATGATGCACTGCAACATAAAACGCCCGATGACGATTTTGCACTGGTCGATGTACGCGAGAAAAATGAGTGGAACGAGGGATACATACCGGGAGCCGTTCATGTGCCACGTGGCTACCTGGAATTGCAGATAGAAGAGGCCGTTCCCGACAAATCGCAGAAGGTTGTTCTCTATTGTGCAGGTGGTGTACGCTCTCTGATGGCGGGTCAGACCTTGCAGCAGATGGGGTATACCGATGTGATTTCAATGGCAGGAGGCTTCGGACAGTGGAAGGGCAGTGGCTATGAGTTCAAGCAGCCTCGCACACTTGATGCTGCACAGGCAAAGCGATATAGCCGCCACACGCTTATTCCAGAAGTTGGTGAGCAGGGGCAACTCAAGTTACTCGACTCACGTGTCCTGTTGATTGGTGCAGGTGGTCTTGGTTCACCTGCTGCGTACTATCTTGCAGCCGCAGGTGTGGGTACACTTGGTATCATTGACTCCGATGTGGTAGAAGAGAGCAATCTTCAGCGACAAATATTGCATAATACGTCGCGTGTTGGAGAGTACAAAGCGGAGTCCGCGAAAGAGACGCTTGAGGCACTCAATCCCGATGTCAAGGTTGTTACGTACATCGAGCGACTCGACGAAACCAATGTCGCACGTATCATTGCTGACTACGATGTCATCATCGACGGAACTGATAACTTCCCCACACGGTATCTGCTAAATGATGCGGCACTGTTGGCAAACAAGCCCGTTGTACACGGTAGCGTTTTCCGCTTCGAGGGTCAGTTGACAGTGTTCAAGCCCTATGATGGCCCGTGCTATCGCTGTCTTTTCCCGGAGCCACCCCCACCGGCACTCGCGCCAAGTTGCTCCGAGGCAGGTGTGTTGGGTGTGCTACCAGGCATCATTGGTTTGTTACAGGCGACAGAGACACTCAAGTTGCTCCTGAATATTGGTGAGCCGCTCGTAGGCCGCTTGATGACATATGACGCACTTGCAGGTGAGTTCAACGAGTTGCGTTTGTTCCGTGACCCGGAATGCCCGGCATGTGGAGAACATGGACATCCCGAAGATTTGCCCACATATGCCGATGTGTGTGCTGTTCCAGCGTAAAAAGTATTACATAACGAGGCGGCCCGTCATCAGAACAAGGTGGCAGGGACGCCCGTATTTATGCATTCTACATCTACAATAGAGAAGGAGTAAAAACTCATTATGGCGAATGTTCGTTTAGCCCCCGTTCTTCGTTCTTCGGCAGGTGGTTCCAAACAAGTAAGTGTTCAGGGAAACACACTGGGCGACGTTCTCAATGATCTGTATCGACAATATCCAGCAATTAAAGAACAAATTCAACCCACTGAAGAACTCAGTAAGTTCGTCAACATCTACGTGAATGATCAGGACGTGCGCTATCTTCAAAAGTTAGAGACACCCGTTGGCCCAAATGACACGGTGACGCTCCTGCCTGCAATGGCAGGTGGGCGCATGTAGGGGCGTAATTCATTACGCCCATCCGCGAAATGAGGCACAGACAACGGTTTGTACTGACAAGAACGTACCCCATTAAAGGGAGAGCGTTGGGAGAGGTGACACCAGGAGAGGTGACATGCGCTACGGAAGCATATTAGAGACGATTGGCAATACTCCGCTTGTGGAACTGAAAAGCTTCAGTCCGCGTCCGGGCGTAGAGATTTATGCGAAATTGGAAGGGGCAAACCCGACAGGAAGCATTAAAGACCGTATTGCGATGCAGATGATTGAGGAGGCAGAAGCTTGTGGGCGTCTCAAACCCGGTTCCATTCTTTTAGAGCCAACGAGTGGTAATACAGGAATTGGGCTAGCCATGATTTGTCGCGTCAAAGGCTATCAATTTATTGCGGTGATGCCTGATAACGTGACGAAAGAGCGGCGGCAGATGCTTGAACTCTATGGCGCACAGATTATCTTCTCTCCTGGCGAACTGGGCAGTAATGGTGCAGTCAGAATGGCGAAGGAACTGGCGCAGAGTGATGACCGTTATGTCATGCTGTACCAGTATGGCAATTCAGCGAATCCCAATGCTCACTATCTGCACACCGCAGTTGAAATTATCAATGATTTGCCCGATATTGATGTCTTCGTTGCAGGTCTGGGAACGGGCGGAACGTTGACAGGGAATGCTCGCCGCTTGAAAGAGTACAATCCAGCAATTCAAGTTATCGCGGCAGAGCCGATGCAAGGTGAAGGTGTGCAGGGTTTGCGAAGCCTCGAAGATGGCTTCGTACCACCTGTTCTCGATCAGTCCGTGCTTGATGGGAAGATACTGGTCACGAGCGGTGACGCAATTCGGCGCACACGGCAACTCAAAGACCAGGAAGGTATCTTCGCAGGGCCATCCTGTGGCGCATCTCTCCACGCGGCTCTCAAAGTAGCGTCGAAGATGGAGAAGGGCAAGATTGTGGTGATACTTGCCGATGGCGGCTGGAAATACCTGAGTGAAGACCTGTGGACGCGCAACATAGGCGAACTGGAAGACGATTTAGAGGATAAGATTTTATGGTAGAGCATTCGTTTACTGTCTCCATTCCATCAGCCATCTATAAGGAGATGACCGAGCATATCGTATCGAGTTATCCTGACGAGGGGTGCGGCGTCGTGGGGAGTGTTCAGCAACGTGTTGTCAAGCATTATCCGACTGCAAATGCGGCGGAACACCCCGATGACTTTTCCATCATTGCCGATGCCGATCTCGTCCGCATCTACAACGAGATCGACGAATACGACGGCGAAATGATCTACTACCATTCGCACCCCAAAAGTGAAGCCTATCCGTCCGCAAGAGATATCGACTGGGCAAAGCGTAGTGGCTATCTCTATATCATTTTCTCGCATCGCTTCTATCCTGAACTACCCTATGTGAGAGTATTCCAGATCGACACTCAAGGAAGCGTTGT
>DAIQNC010000080.1:2047-5698 GCA_036788655.1 Ktedonobacteraceae bacterium | reverse complement strand
ATACAGACGCCCGTGATAAATCACGGCACTACATATTTTTGAGAAATATCTATTTCATGCTGAATTCCCTTGCTATTGATGCTTCGTATATCGTATACTTAGAATATCAAAGTAATTACAATGAGAGGAAGTATGGTTCAGCATCCACAGCAACCTCAACGGATTGAGGGAATGGATATAACAGAACTGGCCTCTGCCTTGCTCGATACGGCTCCGCGTTTGATACGACGCTTGAACGCAGATGTACCACTCACTGATGAGGAAGCACGGCAGGGAAATGGTTCAACGTCGGACGAAGCATTACGTAGCATTTCAGAACTACGTGCGACACCAGGACAGCTATCCCTTTTGCGTGTGCTGGTCGAGCATGAGAAATGTATGATGCAGGAAATCGCCGAACATCTTGCAATAACGCCTTCGACTGCTACAGCACTGGTTAAGAAACTCGTTACGAGTGGCTATGTCGAGCGCAGTCGGGACGATGCAGATTGGCGTACTGTCTGGATTCGAGCAACTGAGCAGGGTCGCCAGGCGTTTGCTCGCTACAACGATGTACAACTGGCGTCGTTGAAATGTCGTCTGGAGCAATTGAGCGAAGAAGAGCGTGGCAACATTCGTCAGGCTCTACCTGCATTGAAGCATCTTATTGAGGTTTATTCATAATTTCACGTTTTTCTCATCTCTTGTAAAATGAAGTTTTTGGAAGGTTTTTATGGCTCGTATCTCACCATCAAATGCTACTGAACATGTGCAGCCCGGCACAACAGAAGCAGCAACGCAACCCAATGGATATCGCTGGACCGCACTTTCTGTGACCACAGTTGGTGCGCTTCTGGCGTCTATTCAAGGGTCTGCTCTCTTGATTGCGTTACCAAATATTCTGTCCGAACTCAAAACGGGCTTTTTTACGATCATGTGGGTGCTACTTGGCTACCTGCTTATCACAACCGTTTTGACACCACTGATTGGGCGATTGGCAGATATCTTTGGGCGCAAAAGTCTTTATAATACAGGTTTTCTTGTTTTCACGATTGGTTCACTCATTGCAGGACTTGCTCAACCACAGTTTCATGGCAACGACCTCATTCTAGGGCGCGTTGTGCAAGGTATTGGTGGCGCACTGCTGGTCACGAATAGTACAGCAATTGTGACTGACGCATTCCGCAAAGGGCAGGTCGGACTTGGCCTCGGCGTGAACCAGATTGCGGGTGCGGCAGGTTTCTTGCTTGGCCCTATCGTCGGCGGACTGCTCACTGAAATTTCCTGGCGTTGGGTGTTTCTGTTCAACGTTCCACTCGGCATCTTCGGCGTCATCTGGGGTATCTGGCGTTTGCGTGAGCCTGTACGCCCGGAGAACAGGCAGAGCATTGACTGGTTTGGTGCTGTAACGTTGACTGCTGGATTGGCAGGAACGCTGTTAGCACTGTCTATGCTGGCTTTTCCGATGCTTGGTCAGGCAGCAACGATTGCGATACTTGTGCTGGGGCTTGTCTGTCTTGTTGCTTTTGTTGTGATTGAGCCACGCATTAAGGAACCACTGGTGCAGTTGCGTCTGTTCCGTAGCCGACTCTTCACGCTGGCAAACGTGAGTGGTCTGCTCAATGGTATTGCACGTGGCGCGGTGCTATTCTTGCTCATCTTCTTTCTGCAAGGTCCCTATGGAAAAGACCCACTTACCGCAGGTCTCATGCTTGCTCCTTTCGGTGCGGCGTTCATGATTGTCGGACCTATTAGTGGGCGGCTCTCTGATATCCTCGGCTCGAAATTGCTGACGCCAATTGGACTTGGCATTTCGGCACTGGGTCTACTTGGTCTCTCGACTGTTTCGCCAACAGCACCGTTCTGGCTGCTCTCACTGTATATGGTATTGATGGGTGGTGGCTCTGGCCTCTTCGCTTCTCCCAATACCAATGCCATCATGAGTTCAGTTGAGCCACATACACGTGGTGCAGCGGCAGGTATTCTGAACATGCTCAACAACACGGGGCAGATGCTCAGTATTGCTATCGTCTTCCCACTCGCGTTGAGTGCAGTGCCAGTGGCGGCTATGATGCAAGTCTTCATTTATGGCGGCGGTATGCAGTCAGCCGCACTCAGTGCATTTATGCACGGTTTACATCTGGCCTTCCTGGTTTCATTTGGCTTGAGTGTGGCCGCTATGATTGTAGCGGCTCTACGCCCTGCACATGGAACTCGTCTGGAAAAAGAATCTTAGGCTCAAAAAACGCTAGCGAGAGACGTGATACATGTCTCTCGCTAGCGTTTTTTTGCTCTTGCACTTTTTTTATGCCTATGCTATCCTCTCTTTTAGAGAATTGAAAAATGGCGAGTCAGGAGGCGTCAAGTCAGGTGAGTAAGCCTATTCAAGAACTCACGCCGCGTATTAGCGATTGCCTCAAAGTCATCTATGCGATGCAGGAGCGAGGGCAAAAGGTCTCGACCTCAGCGGTAAGCGAGCAATTAGGAGTGAGCGACGCGACGGCGACAATGCTGTTCAAGGATTTCGCTGCTGCCGGATGGGTCGAGCATGTTCCTTATCGCGGTGTGCGCCTCACGCCTCTTGGAGAGCATAAAGCGAAAGAGGTTATCCGACATCATCGGCTGCTCGAACTATATCTGGAGCGTGAGCTTGGCTATACATGGGATAAAGTACATGCGGAAGCAGACCGCTTAGAGCATGTCATCTCCGAAGAGTTCGAGGATAAGCTTGATGCATTGCTCGGTTTTCCCACTGTAGACCCTCATGGCGACCCCATTCCAAGTAAAGAAGGTGTTGTGGCTTCTCGTGAAGGTCCATCATTGGCAGATGTACGTGAGGGTCTGGTTGTCACTATTCTTCGTGTGAGTGACCAGGACTCTGATATGCTCTGTTATCTGGGGAAGTTAGGGCTATACCCGGAAGTACAGGTGCAGGTCGTTGAACGCGCCCCGTTTGGTGGCCCGTTACGCCTACGTGTTGGCACTGAGCAGATTGAGCAGGTCGTTGGAAAAGAACTTGCGGAACACATCATCGTCTCGTTGCCTTGACCGTGCGAACTATAGCTTTCTCTCTTAATCTGTGCTAAGATTTGCGCGTATACGCTAGTGGGTGTACGTATCGCCAAAAAACGGAACACAAGGAGAGAACATTGGCAACGCACGAGAGACGATATGTCATTATTGGTAACGGAGTTGCGGGGACGACAGCCGCCGAGACACTACGAAAAAACGATCCGAATTGCAGCATTCACCTCATTACGAACGAACCCTATCCACTCTACAATCGCGTTTCACTGCCACGTTTTTTACAGGGCGTTATCGTGGAACAGAAAGTGATGATACGCGATTTCGCATGGCATGAACAACGCAACATACAACTGCTCACCGAGACAATGGTGACAAGTGTGCATACGGATGAGCGTGTTGTCGTCACAGACAAGAATCAGCGTTTACCCTATGATGCTTTACTTGTCGCAAGTGGAGGCTGGGCAAATCCTCTGCGTGTACCGGGTGCGAAGGGTGTTGAGCATATTTACAATTTTGTGACGCTTGATGATACAAAAACGATAATTGCTAAGATGCTCGAATCGCGTACTGCCCTTGCGTATGGTGGAAGTTTTATTTCGTATGAACTCTGCGATGGTTTTGCCGTTCGTAAACTCGATACCACGT
>DAIQNC010000080.1:0-2037 GCA_036788655.1 Ktedonobacteraceae bacterium | reverse complement strand
GCCCATACTGGTTGCGAACCGCACTTGATCCAGAGGGCGGTGAAGTGGTCGATAATATTGCACGTAAGTTCGGCGTCGAAGTCATTCACGGTGACGAAGTTGAAGAAGTTGTTCCTAAGAATGGCGTGCCAGCGTATGTCAAAACGAAGAAAGGGCGCGAAATTCAAACTGATATGATTGGTATTGGACTGGGCATTACACTCAATACCGATATACTATCAGGAACTCCCGTCGAGATACGTCAGGGCGTTGTGGTGAACGAATATTTGGAGTCGAATGTTCCCGGTGTATACGCTGCTGGCGATGTAGCAGAGTTTTTTGATCCCACTATTGGTATGCATCACACAATGGGAACCTGGGATAATGCGATGGCTCATGGGCGTGTGGTTGGCGTCAATATGGCTGGTGGACATCAGGCATATGTCGATGTTCCTACGTATACCAGTCCTCTTTTCGATGTGAATATCGCGGTTGTGGGAACGACTGAATCAGGCAATGCAGAGATTGAAACACTTGCGCGTCGTGAGCCGGGCGAAAAAGGTAACGAAAACTACCGTAAGCTCTTTTTCCGAGATGACAAACTTGTCGGCGTTCTGATGATTGGTAGCCCTAAAGGACGGAAGAAGCTGGTTGATTTCGTCAAAAATCAGCAGGTACTTACGAAGTCTGAGCGCGAAGCCTTGCTGGTACTCAAATAGTGTTTCAAAGAAAATGCTGCTCTCTATGTCCTATGTCAAGCAAAGATGCTTGACCTTTCCAGGGCTTTAGGGTATCGTAGAAAATCGGATGTCGAGATACTATTTTGAGATGCAGGAGGAGTGTTGTGCCAGCTACGTGTACGCAATGTGGGAATGAGTTGCCGAGGGAAGATGCACGTTTTTGTAGCAATTGTGGTACTCCTGTAGTACCGTCCTCTACTCGTGCAGTTTCCGACCTTTCACAGGTCAATACTCCTCCGAAGACCCCACAACGTTCATTTCAAGGTTTTCCACAGGAAAGCAGACATGTGTTGCGTGAGCAGATAGCGCATCAGCCACGCCCTGCTCGCTTAACCAGAGATATTTCGTCTGACAATAACGGACAAGTCTCTTCACCACAAGCCCCGGAACGTGAGCGTCCCAACTTGCATGTACGTGTCTGGAGCCAGGATAATGTGTCTGCACAGCAACCTCTTCTAATCGACGAGCTTCCTACTCAGGAAACGCCAGCAAGCCTTGCTTTCATGCCATCACCAGTGCCTGAACGCGCTCCTTTACCGCCGGAACGATCAGTATCGGCGACTCCCCCGTCTCGTCAAAGCATACAGAGCCGCGTGGAGCAGCCAAATCAAGACCAGGAGCGACGACGTGAACAGATAGCGCAGCAGAGTACCTCACGTATGCCTTCTGTGACAAACAGTCCTGCCGTACCATCGGAGCCACGCCCGACACCATTTTTAGGCGTACAAGACATCGAAAGCCTGAAAGCTACACAGGCAAAAGGTATGACTCCGTTCCCTGTTGTACCACCAACGCCAGATTTGTATAATGAACTATCTACAACTGCGTCTCCGTTGCAACAAGCCTCAATTCCACCTGTTGAACCAGTACATCAGGTCAAGCCTGTTGCCACTGTGCCATCATCGCCATCATCGCTCGCCCCTCAATTGCCGCGACAACAGATCCGTCGTGGCCCCGGCCCACTAGTGTTACTGGGAGTGGTTGTTCTTGCTCTCATCATTGCAGGCGCAGCGTGGGTAGCAATTGTGCAGCCATTCAACGTTCCATCCGTAACCAGACCTTTACAAGACTATCGGAATACTCACCTGGGTATTGCCCTTTCGTATCCGAGTGATTGGGTCGCTACTCATAGCACATCGTCGGTATTGTTTAGCGATAGTAGTCAGACTGCCCTGGTAACGATAGCCGTGTTGCCGATAGATACTGCTCCTGGTGGAGGTGTGGGAGCGTATTTGCAGAAACAGGCCACAAAACTTGCTATGACAGGAGTGAAAACGGTAACGCTGGTGACATTCGCTGGTACGAAGTGGCAACAGCT
>DAIQNC010000079.1:3605-9973 GCA_036788655.1 Ktedonobacteraceae bacterium | reverse complement strand
GGTCATATTCCATGCTGGTATGGTATCGGCATCTCATCATCGCCGACTCTCTGTACCCACCCGTTTCATGTACTCGTCCCTGTCACTGTTGTTCTGTATGTATCGTTTGCATAGTGCGAAAACGAAGATACGCTGGAATTATGCCGGAATTTAGCCAACAAAAAACCCCTCACATGTAGGGGTTGGCAACGTTGCATGTTCCCCTCATCTTGCGAACTTGATATATGCATAGTTCGCCGGAATTTGCACCCTGCCGTGCCACGTTGCAGGCGGGTTGCCGGGTTTCGTAGGGCCGTTTCCCTCCACCCCTCTTGATGAGAGCAGTATTATGACTGCGTATCTTTCGTTGTTAAGTAGCTTATATCAAAGTATACCCGACGCTTATGCGAAATGTCAAGGGAAATTTCTGGCGTGTTACGAAGACGTGAAGAGTGCCATGTTCTGCTTGAAACGTATGTATGCAATATCTATGAAGGATGCTAGTTGGAAAAGGGAAGCCGCACACTCCAGCCTTAATGCTGGCAACCTCCTGTACCCGATGGAGTGTGCGGCTTATTTATTGTCTAGTCAAGAGTATGTATGCTCATGCTACTAATCTGTAGACTAGAAAAAGTCCTTCGTCAGCGTTGCTACGGTGATATGGGGCCATCCCAGATTCACCACTGTTGGTAATAGCTTCAATATTGGAAAGTTCAATACAGTCATCTGGGCATACTGAAGCTGCATAAATGGCGCGTGGTTCACAGACTGTACCTTCTCAATCCAAAAAGTTGCATACACCTGGGCCGTCAATGCATTTGGCCCATTTGGTCCCTGTGGTGCTGTACCTTCCAGAAACAGAATATTTTCGATACCCCCTGATCCGTTGGGTACATTCACATTTATCGATGCCCCGTGCGGTTGATTCGGCTGCGTTCGGAATGACAACGTTTGCTGTGTAGCGATGTTGAGTACCGTTCCTTCAAACGTGTGTCCCTGAGCCACCTGATTCTCGATGACAACTTGAAGCAGCCTGATCGGGTCATTGACAATGTCCTGCATACTCACGCTGTTTATGGTCGCAGGAAGAGGCTGTGTCCGCGAATTGACACCAATAGTCAGGTCATACTCGTTGAAAGGCGGAGCAGGAATGGCAGCCGCGTTCAGCTTTTCCGAGGTGCCAGCCGCGTTGATGACTGGTGACGAAGGAGGCAGAGCCGCTCCGAAGGGCGTACTGTTGAATGACGGGAACACCGAGAAAGCGTATTCGTCGGTAGGCGTCTTCAATGTTGGAGGACCAGAAAACGGTGATGCTAAACCCTGTGCAAGTACAGCATTGCCGTGAGGAATCGTTGCCATACGAGCGATAAGCTGCGACCCTTGCGGTGCGGTCTCAAGAGGAGAGTTGGTGTCTGGTTGCTTAATCCAGATGCCAGGCTCAATGTGAAGTGCGCTCCCCGTGAAGAGATCGCTGATCTTGTCAAGATACGTCAAACCGAAGAGTTCGATGTCATCCTGACCAAAGCCACGATTCGGGATAGCCGAGCCGATTGGCTGAATGTGCAACGTTTCACGGGTCTGATTGAGTTGAAGAAAAAGGTTCGCACCGTCCTGAAAGTCTGGTCGTGCAATGAGGTTGAAGCCCTGGCCTTGCCATGTTCCAGCAAGGTTTTGTAGGAGTCCCAGATTTGCCAGTACGGTTTGACCGTCTGGCGGAAAGCGAAGTGTGTCAACAGATTTAAGAGGTTGGTCGATAGTAGTCATTACCTATTCTCCTTGAGATGTTCCTTCCCTTTTCCCGTATAGAATAACTCTGGATGGTGCTGCTTTACACGGA
This sequence comes from Ktedonobacteraceae bacterium, assembly GCA_036788655.1. Classification (GTDB taxonomy): domain Bacteria; phylum Chloroflexota; class Ktedonobacteria; order Ktedonobacterales; family Ktedonobacteraceae; genus JBBQVS01. The sequence continues at coordinate 8,157 of DAIQNC010000079.1, read as the reverse complement.
CGCTCTACATGGAGAATCAAAAATTGTGGATGTCATGACGCTGCTATAGACGCTGAGGTTTACTTTTTTTACTTATCAATTTGCTGAATTGAATTTTTAGCAACGAACTCAGGAACATGTGCCATCAATGCAACCTCGCTGCTCCCTTGTACGTGTTATTTCAATAGAGGAGTGGTACAATGCAGACGTTTCTTCCATATCCGTCATTCTATGATGTGGCGCAGACGCTTGATGATAAACGGCTGGGCAAACAGCGCGTCGAGGGGCTACAAATTATCAATGTGATTACGACGCCTAACTATATCGGTGGATGGATGAATCATCCTGCGGTGAACATGTGGCGTGGATATGAGAATGCCTTGAAGATGTACACGAATGCTATCATCACTGAGTGGAAACGACGTGGCTATCAGAACACAATGCAGTTATACGAGGTAGAAACGCCTGTCTTGCTTCCCTGGTGGCTTGGTGACGAACGATTTCACAACTCGCATAAGTCGAACCTGCTTCGCAAATTTCCCGAATACTACAGACAATTTGACTGGAACGTGCCTGATGATTTACCCTATTTCTGGCCTGTTGCTGGTCATTCTAAACCAGAGAAACCGACAAGAGCAAAGCGCGAAGCTGTTCGTATCTCTTAGTATTCGTTTATGCTGGCAGACTCGCAATAGCCTCAATCTCCAATAATAGACCGTCGAGAGCCAGTTTTCGTACCTCAACTGCGGTACTTGCAGGGGGATGTTCTGTGTTCACATAGCGGTCGCGCACGTCCCGTAAGAATGCAAGGTCTGCCATATTCACGACAAATATATTCAGCTTCACCACATGCGTAAAGTCCGCTCCCACCGATGCCAGAGCCGTCTTCATATTTTCAAAGACCTGTTGCGCCTGTGCCTGAAAATCATCCTTACCAACGAGACGAAACGATTGGTCTACTGCGATTTGTCCTGAAATATATACCGTTCGCCCACCTGTAGCCTCGACAACATGTGTGAAACCAGGTGGTGAAAACAGAGTCGGGGGATTGATAAATTGAAGGTGAGTTGGATGTTCCGTCATGCTCTTTCCTCTTTCCTAATTGTTTATCTGTAGTCCAACGATTCATCGCAGACGGGTTCATAGGTTATCGGTTCTTGTCTGCGATGAATCGTTGGACTACAGATAGGGCAACCGTTTAGTCTAATCGTTCGATAACCATGCCGTTCGCCATGCCACCGCCTTCGCAAATGGTTTGCAACCCGTAGCGTCCACCTGTGCGCTCTAACTCATTGAGCAGGAAGGTGGTGAGACGTGCGCCCGACGCGCCAAGCGGATGACCGATAGCGACCGCGCCGCCGTTGACGTTGACCTTGCTCAAGTTCGCACCAATTTCATGTTGCCATGCAAGCACAACGCTGGCAAAGGCTTCGTTGATTTCGATGAGGTCGATCTGGTCGATGGTCAGATGGGCTTTTTCGAGTGCCTTGCGTGTCGCAGGAATGACCGCCGTAAGCATGTAGATGGGATTGTCGCCAGCAACCGAGAAAGAGATGAAACGTGCGCGTGGCTTCAAGCCAAGTCGCTCCGCCGTGCCGCGCTCCATGATGAGGACAGCCGCTGCGCCATCACTAATTTGCGAGGAATTTCCAGCTGTGATGAGTCCATCGGGCTTGAAAGCAGGTTTGAGGCTTGCCAATTTCTCAAGGCTCGTATCGGCACGAATACCCTCATCGGTCTTGAATTCGCTTGTTGTGCCATCCTCGTTCTTAACAGGGACAGGAACAATTTGTGAAACAAAACGCCCCTCAGCAGTTGCATGGGCGGCGCGACGGTGGCTTTCAAGGCTAAAGGCGTCAAGGTCTTCACGGCTCAATTCCCACTTATGTGCGATAAGATCGGCACTGATACCCTGGTGGACAAGCCCATTATCATAACGCTTGACCATCTTGCTGCCAAAGGGTGCGCCCGGACCTTGCGATGATGACCCCATCGGAACTCGCGTCATCGACTCGACGCCACCCGCGATGACGATATCATAAGCTCCGCTTATCACGCCTTGTGCCGCAAAGTGAATGGCCTGTTGGCTCGACCCACACTGACGATCAACCGTTGTGCCAGGAACCGACTCAGGGAAGCCCGCACCAAGAGCAGCGTTACGCGCCACATTGAGGCTCTGCTCGCCTACCTGACTGACGCATCCTACAATCACATCTTCTACGAGTCCGGCGTCTATGCCTGTACGCTTCACCAGCGCATCCAGTGTAAACGCCATCAGGTCTACGGGATGCCAGTCTTTCAGCTTGCCATTTCTACGCCCCACAGGTGTACGCACTGCGTCAACGATGACCGCTTCTCTCATTGTCGTCATGAGACTCCTCCTGGAAAATTCGCACGTTCGAGTTCGATTACGTGATGATGAATTTTGATGAGCAGATTCGACAATTTCGTAGACCCCCGATTTATCGATGGGGTGATCTTGACCCGACTCCATCGATAAATCGGGGATCTACGAAATTGTCAATATTGAACGCGAAGGTCCATCATTACGTTTCTACAGATACATGTCTTGATACTAGTGTGTCACGAACGGTCGGGTAAATGCAAATTAGACAGATGGGTCGCCTGAACCACCCATGCGTGAAACACAAGATCAACTTCAAAGGTATCGCCATATAACGCTAAAAATCCAATATCCTTGAAAAACTGTTGTGCTTCTATGAGCGTATATGATCTCACATACTCAGGCTCTACACGCTTGATGAGACGCTCGAAGAGCCTCCACGGAAAAGGAGATGTGCGACGCGCATAATCCTCGACAACAAGCTGCCCATTTGCTGTGAGAAACTGACTCAACTCTTGTAGCAAGTTCTCTGGACGCTCTATATCGTGCAGCGTATTCGTCATCGTAATGAGATCGAAGTTGCTTCTCTCAAAAGGAAGATTGATACATCCAGTTGCACCTACCCGTATATGTTTGAGATGCACATGTGGATACGCTGATAGTGCTTCCTGAGCCTGTGCGAGCATATCCTCGCTTCCATCCACGCCATATACTTCAAGCGTTGGTATGCGTTCAAGCAGACGTTTCAACAGAATACCAGTGCCACATGCGACATCAAACACACGTGGGGCGCGTCCCTCTTGTTCAGAAACAGTCTTCAACCTCGTGAAATCTATCGCATTTAGAACATGCTTCAAGGTTGTTTCTGTATACGATTTCCATTCAATATTGTAGCGTTTTGCACGCTTGCCTGTGTAATAACTACTCATTGTGTTACTGCCTACATGCTGAGAACGATTCCTTCATCAGGCTAATATTAAGAGCTGGAAACCGAGGTAGGGACAGATTCATCACGTCCGTTATTATACTATGTACGCACGGACGTGATGAATCTGTCCCTACCTCGGTTTCCAGCATCACGAGTCAATTCGTGTTCAAAGGTATCGTTCGGTGTATCGTTCCTGCTCGTTGTGAGCGAACCGTTAACTCCACATTCGCACGAGGTGTTCCTTTGAGTACCCATTCCACTTTACGCTGGTTGTCGGTTGGTGAATCGCTCCAGAAGAGCTTGTTCGAGCGACCTTCGAGTTGCCCGATGTCCTGACGGCGTTCACCGCTTACTAGTGTTGTGCCTTCTGGGAGCGACATTTCGACCTCGATAGGCCGCACGATGCCACGTTCATGTGCCTTCTCGCTGGTATACGTCGGCAAAAACCCGTTGTTTTGCACGACGACGACAACACGATACAGGTCTTCGCTCTGCGGAAAGACCTCGACACTACGAAGGCTCAGATACGGGTTGAGAGCGGCATGAGCGAGTGTGAAGCGGCTATGCTTTTCGCACATCTCAGGCAGATACTGCAAAGGTGCGTTCTGCTCATAGAGCTTGAATCGCCAGCCACCAAGTTCGACCTTACCAAGTTGCGGATGCTCGAAGGGTCGCCAATTCTCGAATGCTTCGCCATGCATTACCTCATCGTTCCACTTCATCAGCTTCAAGTCGTCTTCTTCGGGATGCCAGCGCATCCAGGGAATGAAGTCACGCGGAGTCGCAACCCCTGCCGTCGTTGGCAAGTCCCATAACTCAACTGTGAAGCCGAACCAGCCGTAATGGTCGTAAACGTAATCGTCCATTGCACCATGCGTCACGCTTTTGGGGTCATAGCGGAACCCGTGATAGGTCGAGACAGCAGGATAGCCCGTGATTTGTGTGCCACGTTCACCGAGCAGTTTGTATACGTCGAGGTCACGTGTCGGCAACGCCTCGTCGGACTTCGTGCTATAAGGGCGAAGCAAAACGCCAGAGGTTGTGTGATAGGTGACGAAACCAGAAATATTCGGATGTGTGCGCCAGAACTCGGCCTCAGCATGTGTCTCTGGCTCCGATAGTGGATAAGGGCCTGAACCGTACTGCGTTCCCTCTGGCTCCCACTCGAAGGGATAGTTGCGGTTGATGTCAAGTCCTTCGCGTGAGGGAGCAACCGGAATTGCGTAACCATCATAGTTGCGAACCAGCCCTTCCGTCAACCAGTGATAGTATGTACCGCCTTCTTCGTCGAGTTCGCGGCG
>DAIQNC010000079.1:0-3595 GCA_036788655.1 Ktedonobacteraceae bacterium | reverse complement strand
CAGGATACGTGGGTCTTTCTCCGAAGCCTTCCAGGGGCCGTTCGGGTCTTGTATTCGCATATCGAGAATGTGACCGTCACCGTCGATATCTTCTGGATAGAGGCCGTCGCGCTCATCTTCATAAGGATAACGGCGTGTACTGCTCCTCAAGAAATAGGGTGTCGTCAGGTAGCGTTCGGCTCCATCGACGCTGATACGTGGAAGCAGGTAGATGGCAGAACGATCAAGGAGGCGCGTCACAGTCTCGTCATTTCCGTATTTTGTCAAATACGACCAGATTGTGTAGAGTACAACAGTTGAGCCTGTCACCTCACCTGCATGAGTGTTGCCATCAATCCAATAGGCAGGTTTCTCAAGTGCTGGCCCTGTTGCCGAATTGGTGAGCGTGACCAGCCACAACTCGCGTCCTTCAAGGCTCTTGCCGATGGATTCTATCTGTGCAAGCTGTGGATGGGCTTCGACGAGCGTATGCAGTAGCTTTGTAAGGACATCGTAGGTATAAAAGGAGAGAACGCCGTTTGCAGGGTCGAACTCCTGATGAACAATTGGTTCGGGCATAACTAGACATGATTCCTTTCTCGATGGTGTCGTACACTACATCATATCACTGGAATCGAGGAAGGAATGCGAGCCTACAGAACAATTCTACACAATCGAGCCTATATGCTGTTCTGGTTAGGAATGCTCATATCAAGTTTCGGAGATAGTTTTACGACCTTTGGACTGGCATGGTATGTCTTGCGGCGCACGAATAGTCCACTCTCCGTTGGGCTTACCTTCCTGATATACCAGCTTCCGAGTCTCTTTTCTGGCCTCTTCGCTGGTTGGCTACTTGATAGATTTCGACGCGAAGCCGTGATGACTGTCGATAATGTCTTGCGTGGACTCCTTGTCATCATCATTCCCTTCCTTGATGCACACCATCTGCTCTCGTTTCCTATTCTCTACAGCGATATTGCACTTCTGGGTGCGCTCTCTGTCTTTACCGATGTTGGAAGTCGCGCCATTCTTCCCGAATTAGTGCCGACGAGCGAGTACAATACCGCAAATTCCTTTGATGTCATGCAACGGCAAATAAGTTTTATCCTCGGCCCATCATTAGCAGGTATCCTCGTTGTGGTACTTGGGCCGCTTAACCTACTCTGGATAGACAGTGGCTCATTTTTTGTCTTCGCAGTCTGCCTCATACTTCTCTCGTTCTTCTTGCGTTCTGTCTCAACAGGTAAGCCGAAGCAAGAGAAACATTCCGACAACATATGGCGCGAACTGCTGGAAGGGGTATGTTTCACGCTCCACACACCATTGTTACTGGCACTCACAAGCATCTCGTTTTTCTGGAATTTCGGGCTTGGCCTTTTTGCTGTAGCACTGCCATTTTATTGCGAACGTGCATTGCGCGTTGGACCTGCTGGTATGGGCGTGTTGCTCTCGGTCAATTCAATAGGCGTTCTGCTCTCCGCCATCATATTCGGGCCGTTACGCCCTCGCCACCCTGGACGCATCGCATGTATCCTGCTTATCGTGCAAGCCATATGTTATGGTTTACTCGCGCTCATTCCGCCTTTTGCTGTCGCGCTCGTCATCTACTTTATTCTGGGAGCATGTGACGATATCGGAGCTATTTATCTGACAACGGTACGTCAGCGTGTCGTGCCAGAGAAGGTACAGGGGCGCGTCTGGGCATTTACAGGTATCATAGGATCAAGCGGTGAGCCGCTGGGAAATGGTATCGCAGGACTACTGGCATTCGCGTTCGGTGCGACGCTGTTAGTAGCAGCGAGTGGAGTGCCACTGTTGTTGATAGGGATACTGTGGCTTGTCATCGGCCCTGTACGGCATGTGAGGGACTAGACAACACATGGTTATGTTCCCTCATTCTCAGGTTCAATTCAGCTTTGTCACAGCAACGACTCATATCCATGCTGTATGCTTCTACAGGTATTTATTCAGGAAGGAATGTTTTTCATAGTTGACTGGTGTACACTATTATGAAGAATACTTGGAACTATATACAGATTGGAGCAAGAATGATGAAGGCACATATTCTCGTTGTAGATGATGATTCACATATCACCAGCTTCTTGAAGCGTCTTCTTGCCTATGAGGGATACAGTGTTGCAATTGCTTCCGATGGCAACGAGGCATTGACTCGTTGCCTGGAACGCGCCCCCGACCTTATCGTCCTTGACGTGATGTTGCCGAGCATAGATGGCCTGGAAGTCGCACGACGGCTACGCACCGCAGGTGATACCGTTCCGATTCTCATGCTGACCGCACGTGATACCACTGCTGACCTTGTAAAAGGCTTGGATACAGGAGCGGACGATTATCTTGTCAAACCGTTTGCCAACGAAGAGCTACTTGCACGTATCAAAGCGATGCTGCGACGCAATCAGGTTGAGCGGAACGAAATGTTACGGTATGCAGACGTAGAACTCGATACGGGAACACGAGTTGCACACCGACGTGGACGCGAAATCGAACTCTCGCCCACCGAGTATGAATTACTTGCACTCTTCCTGCGCCGCCCACGCCAGGTACTCACACGCGATATCATTCTGGATCGCGTCTGGGGTTTTGACTTCGAGGGATCGTCGAATGTCATGGAAGTGTATGTTGGCTACCTGCGAACGAAATTAGAAGTGAATGGAGAGCCGCGCTTGATTCATACGGTGCGTGGAGTGGGCTATGTCTTCAAAGAATAAAGCTATTGCACCACAAACTGCCACCCAGCCCTCACCCTTCAATCCGTTGAGACCACGTTCTCTGCGGCTACGTCTCGTTCTCTGGTATGGGCTACTCATCACCATCGCACTCACCGGGTTTGCCGTTCTTGTCCTCTCCTTCACCACAAACGCTCTGAACCAGAGTGTAGAAAGTTCAGTCCGTACAGAAGCACACGCGGTTTCAGTCGAGGTGAATAGTGAACTTCTTTCTGTACCCCCTTACTGGCCGAAGAACCTCGTACTGCGTTCACCAGACACGTATCAGGACGCAGGAATCGTGGTCGAGGTTATAGACGCTCAGGGAATAGTACGCTACGACTCAGATAGCACTTCTGCCGCTCGTATACCCTCTAACACCGCAGTAGCTCAGGCAGTGCGTGAAGGCCACACGTATGAATATAACGACCGCTATGATGGTCAACCTGTGCGTATTGAGGCTCTCCCCGTCCGTATATCGCAACAACAATCCACAGGCAGCAATGGAGCAACAACATCTAATCCTGGGAACAACATAACCGCTACGCCTTCAACTACGTCATCAGTCCAGGAACCAGTCATTGGTACAATCCTCGTCGCACATACACTGAGTAATACGAGTGCAACGCTCACACTCTTACAAAGCTTACTGCTTCTTATCGGCGGAGTTACACTGATAGTAACACTGCTCGGCGGCTGGGCAATCGCAACCCGTGTTCTTCATCCGCTTGCAGAGATAGCGACAACAGCACACACCATTGCGGCAACAACCGCACGAGGAACACGCATCAGCAACTTGAGCCAACGAGTGAAAAGCACAGATGGACACGATGAGATGGCACAGGTAGTAGATGCCTTCAATGACATGCTCTCTGACCTGCAAAAAGCTACTC
>DAIQNC010000078.1:1843-10060 GCA_036788655.1 Ktedonobacteraceae bacterium | reverse complement strand
AGTGCTTTCAAAATAGGTCGCACAATGGCCTTGATAGTACGAGCAGCCGGGCTTTGCCCCGACCTGGCTATGGGGGTGGATTTGACCACCTTTGGCTCAGTTGCGCCCGACGATGTTCGCGGAGTCTCATTTGGCGGTGTCGATGGTGGACTTATCACGTATGCGTCTCCACTTTCTCAGACAATATGGGCGTCATGAATGAGGCCCCTGCATAAACACGAGTATTATTGATACATACACGTTGCTGTGTTGAGCTTCTTGCAATGTACCATACATCAATTTGGGATGTTTGGCAAGAGGAAAGGAAATATGTTTTTTATTCTGTAGGGGCGTTATTCTATAACGCCCTGGCTATCCTATGGAAGAGGGTTCAGGGCGTGGAAGAGGGTTCAGGACGTTATAGAATAACGCCCCTACATAGTTGTGTACGTTTGATATAATAGGCTTACATTGAACATTGCGAGTAGAGAAACTTTATTTGGAAAAGATGACAGAAGAGGCATACAGATAGTAGGAGCAGATATTTATGCACGGACAAGAACATATGGCAGAAGGAGCAGGAACATATATCTGGTTGCACTATGCGACGACGGTGATGGTAAACGGAAGACCGCGCACTATTGAGATGGGTATTCCAGTTCCCATTGGTGCGGATGATGCGTTACGTGAACAGTTGTTACGCGAGGCTAATGCTGGCATGAATCAGCTTATCGGGAGCGTCGAAAATCGTGTGGCTCAATTGCTCCATCAGGTTCCACCAACGCAAGGCTCGATACCAACTCCGACTCCTGCCGCGAAACCGTCGGTAACACCGCCACCACGTCCACGCCCTACCACGCCTTCAAATGCTCCTACGCCTGCTTCATCCTCTGTTCCTGATGTTTCTGCCCCATCCAAACCGCCTACACAGTCACAACAATCAACACCACTCTATAATGCTTCGCAAGCACCACAAAGACATGAGGTGAGAGAGAATAGAGAGAATAGAGAAAATAGAGAGATACGCGAACCACGAGAGCCTGAAAGAGAACGTGAGAGAGAACGTGAGAGAGAACGTGAAAGTGTGCGTGAGATGACCCCATCGTCGGAAGCTGTAAGTGAACAGAATGAACAACCTGTGCGCCAGACGATGAGCCTACCTTCAATGAGAGAGATAAGTGCTAACGTCTCACTACCACAATTTATTCAGTATATAAACGAGCATCTAGGGCTTACTCCCCGGCAAGCTATGGAGATACTCAAGGTCAAGTCGTTGAGCGGTATCAATCTGCGCGATGCGCTGGAACAACTACAGCTTGCTCAAAGCGGACAACATGATGCCAACGGTGGTGAAGATGGGGAAAGTACGAGCGAGAGAGGGAAGACAGGAATAACGGATACTTCGGTAAAAGCCGCTGGCGTTGTGAACGGACAAACCGGGCCACGAGCCGAACGTGCCGAGCGAGTTGAAAGAGTTGATCGAGCCGAGCGCATAGGAGGCGACGAGAAACCCTCAAAACCAGAGATGAGAAACAATAATGGGCAACAGGCAACATCGCCAAAACAACCCATCCCTTTCCGTCCGGCAGGAAGTAAGGTGGAGGAGCCACATGCAAACCCGAAGGTCATCCGAGAGTCGCCAGCGTACTTCGATGAAGAGGATGATGAGAACTATGAGAACGATGGCGATATCGAGGATGAACTGGATGAACTGCTCGACGATGGTGATGATGATGAGCAGCAGGGCTTGACGCCAGAGGAGCGCGTACAGGCAATCGGTCTGGTCAGCAGGCTTCGAGAGTCGCAGGGTGTGGCAGCAGTCAATCCCGCACGTTTGAAGGTACTGAGTAACGTTACTGATGGTCAAATAGATGAGGAGCAGCTGGATGATTTGATACGTGGTGTATGGGGAATTACCTCAACAAAGCGTCTCAAAGTAGATCAGGCCGAGGCGTTAATCTCATGGGCCAAAGAAGACGATTTTCAGAGCGAAGCGGAAATTGTGTTGCTCTATTTACAGGAGGATGCCCTTGCGCGTGGTAACAGGTGAGGCGAAGGGGCGCAAGCTCAAAACGCTCAAAACAATGTCGGGGACGCGCCCGATTATGGATCGTGTGAAGACCGCCCTCTTCGATATTCTCTCGCGTGAAATAAGAGGGTCACGTTTTCTTGACCTCTTCGCAGGAACAGGGAGCGTCGGTATCGAGGCACTCAGTCGTGGAGCGGCTCACGCAACCTTTATTGAGATGGATCGGAAAATACTGCAACTGGTACGCGATAATCTCCAGATTACAAAGCTTGCCGACCGTGCCGATACGCTTCAAGCCGATGCATTCAAGTTTCTTGAGCAAGCTAACCGTTCGACAGGACGCACGCCCTACGATATTATCTATGTTGCGCCCCCACAATATCATGAAATGGCTGCGCGTGCCTTGTCGCTACTCGATAGCTCGCCCCTTGTGTCAGACAACGGGCTTGTCATCGTGCAAATCGACCCGAAGGAGCGCGAAGGAGTCGCTGCTGTTCCGTGTACACGTCTTGTTCTTACTAATGAGCGACGTTATGGAAATACATTGTTAATGTTTTATCGCGTACCATCTAAAGAGGATATATCTGATGATAAATAAACCGGGTAGTGGGCGATTCGCGTTTGTCGATGCAGGTGAGGTGGCGCGACGCCTGGAAATTGATCGCATCACGCTCGATCAGTGGGTTAAAGAGGGGCGTATCAAGCCGCATCGAGGCGTAGGACGCGATGTCTTCTTCCGTGCCTCAGATGTGGAGGCATTGTACAACGAACTGCATCCATCGCAAGAACTGGCGGATGCAGTTGCCGCCGATGAGAGCGAGAGTGCAGGTGAAGCGGTCAAACCTGCTGGCCCTGTGAAACGTAATCAAGACCCACAGATGCGCGTCTATCTGCGTCTCCAAGCTGATGCCAAATGGTACGACATCTCCGAAAACGATATACGTACATGGTTTCAGCAACTCGCCCCCGATGGCTACGAGCGCAACAAACGCAACGCCGAACATACAATCAAGAAGCTACAGTTTCTGGTCGGATTGATTGATGAAGCGCAACACCGAGGAGAATAAGTAAAAGTCCATCGTCAAAACCTGATGATGGACTTTTACTTATTCTTCCAGCAATCCCAGGTCTGCCAGTCTTTTTGCCATAGCATAGGCATCCCTTTTGTCTCCATCTTTGCGTATGCCTACGGTGACTACTAATACAATTATCTGCTCTTCCTGTAGTTTGTATATGATACGGTAGCGTTGTCTCATCGCTCTCACACTACGAAAGCCTTTTAATTCATTGTTTAAGGCTTTGCCTTGCTTTTCTGGTTCTTCGCTGAGACGCTCAATTCTGGCTACTAATGCTTCTCGAATTCTCCTATCATCAATAAGCTCTAGTTGCTCACGTGCAAGTGTTGTCAAATCAACGTACCAACGTTTCACTTCCATCCCCATTCTTTCAGCACGTCTTCTAATCTATGCGTTCTACCAGCTTCCATATCAGCTACTCCTTGACGGAATGCTTTCATGGTCTCCTCGTCTTGTAGGATTTCTAATGTTTCTTGAAGAGCTTCGACCTTTTCCTGAAGCGTTTCGATAGTTTCTAACAAGGATTTATAAGCCTCTGATGATAAAACAGTCATTACAGGTTTCCCATAACGAGTAACGGTGATAGATTTCTCTCCGTTAGTCAATTGGTCGGGAAGTTGAGTCAAATCTTTTTGGGCTTCTGATATAGAAAGTATGCGCTCTGACATATATTCCTCCTGTACAAGAAGATGTTCTATAACAAAGTATAGAACATCTTCACGGAAATAGCAAGAGCTAAATTTATGAGGTTGTATCAAAGCTTAATTGCGAATAAGGTTTAGCAAAGCTTCAACCGACCCCACAATCACGTCCGCGCCTCGCTCCTTATACAATGCAATCTCTTCTGGCTTCGTAACCAAAACCGCCGCAATCATGTCGGGTTCGTCCGCTTGCTGAGTGGCTTGATAGCGGCGCACGAGGTCGTAGTCATCTGCGGTGTCGCCGATGTAGAGGCCACCTCGCGCATGTGTGGCGTTGATAGCGAGTCGTAGAGCGCGTGGGTCGGGTTTGGGGCAGGTGTCGGCGGAGATGACGACCTGCCACCACTGTTCGCCACTATATTCGCGCATTCGTTCCAGTGCGTCCACAACCTCTGGCCCGACACGTCCCGTAATCATGCCCATATGTTGAATGCCAATTTGCCGCAATCGTGCAAAGAAGTCGAGGGAGTACATCATACGTTCGTGATGTACAAAGCCCTCTGCATTTGGTAGGTAGCGCGGTTCATGTCCAAAGTATTTGCGGATATTGTTCGCGCCCCAGTAGTATTCGTGGTAGATGTCGCCAATGATGTCGTAGTCGAGTCGTGCGCTTTGTGGAAAAGTTGCATCGACCCATGCGCGTCCGCCGTGTCCCTGTAGATTGGCTTCGCGTGACAGAGTAGCCCATTCCTGCGTGCTACGTTCGGCAAGAGGTGTATTGTGCCATTCACGGAGACGTGCCGTTGCGAGTGCGGCAAGAAGGTAGCACATATCCCAGTCATTGTTGTAGCCACCTGCCTGCTTGAAGGCATCGACATCTGCAATCGTGAGCAAGTGCCTGTTCGGGTCTTCGTGCTGTCCCCAATCGAGATGGTATATTGTCCCTGCGACGTACTCGGCGGTGGCGAGGTCTGTGGCGTGGAACGAGGCCAGTGTATCAATAAGAATGCCATCGACATCGAAAAATACGGTGTCAAAAGGCATAGGATACTGTAGCTCTGGTCTTTCCCAGAGTATGGATGATGCATTCATCTATAAAGGAAGCCCTTTCAGCAATCTATATGTGTTGTTTTGTTATGCTACCCTTATAAACGAACGAGTATTTGTTCCGCTACTTTCCGAACAAAATCTGGAGGAGACGACGAACAATCATGAACACGACAATCGAGGCGGCAGCGGCAATGATGGTGGTTATGTCGATGCTGAACCCATTGTACGCTATCGGGGATACGAGGTTGTCGAAAGGATAGATGATGGGGTTGGTAACTTGATAGGCCCACGATGTAAAAATACTGGTGGTGATACCGAAAAAGTGCAGCATGAAGCGCGAGAACAGCAGCAACAAATCAATGATTAAGGCCAGCGCAAGCAACTGATACACTTTTCGCAAGACAGCTTTGAAGAATATTTGTACGCGGCGGCGAAAGTGTTGGCTGTGCGTATCTGATGACGTCGGAAGCTGTTGTGAAGGTTGTAGACTGGAAACCGGTCTGGTTGCGCGAACGACGAATGGCTGTGTTTGCATACCATGCCATGAGGGTTGCCAGGGCGTTGAGAAATCGTCGTCTTGTTCTGGTGATTTCGGTGATTGACTCATCATGATATGTTCCTCACGCATTCCTCATTTCATTATAGAACGGACTATGGTTGTGAAATGGGCGGATGCCCTTCATTGTGAATAAAGAGCGTTGATGGTGATACAGTATCTTCTACTCGATAGACTTGCTGCCACTCTTCACCCGGAATATCGCGGAGTGCCTGTTCGAGCATGAATTGTAAATTGCGAATAATCGTCTCACCTACTATACGATGACGGTCAAGGTCACGTTGTATGCAGATAGCAGGGTCAACCGTGAACACCAGTAGACAGGTTGCGTATGAATAGTTTCTGGCCTGTGCAAGCAGCCGATGCCGTGCATTTGATAAGAGAGCAGTGCTGTCGGCGATAATAAAGCGTCCCAATGACATCCGTTTATAGATGATGTAATGAAACAGGTCGAAGGCATCTCGGCTCACCTGCTGATTGGTATCGTCGTCGCAAATAAGAGCGCGGCAATGATCTGATGAGACGATGGTAGTTGATGGCAAGCCATGTTGCTCAATGAAACGGCTGGCGAAGGTGCTTTTGCCGGAACCCGGAACACCACAGAGAACAAGCAATGTGCGTTGTGGCAGGTAGATTGGCTCTTCATCAAGATGTTTTAATCGTTGTGTCAGTTCTGCAAACGTTGGTTGTGTTGGCCCTGACCCGTCCATTGCGATGCTTACTCCCGTCTGGTATAATGCTCATGCGAATGCACCATGTCATATAGACATGGAATGTATAATAGAAATCGCTATGTAATAAATAGGGACGATGTGAAACACATCGTGCTGAATGATATCATATCCTACGATCACTTGTACCGTACTCTTATAGTATAACGCATAAAAGAGGCCACTGCGGTTGTCTTTAATGCTCTTTGACAATATCTGTAGTCCGGCGATGTATCGCGGCTGTGTGCCAGATAATACAGGAATCCAGCCGCGGACTACAGATAGGCGAACGTTTTTTGTACAAGAGCATATAATGCCACATCTGTATCTGCCTGTAACATGAAGAGGCAGAGTCGCTTCACGCTATAGAGAACTGGTATGTTTTGCGAGGAGGTTGCTGTGTCCGTCGATACGACACTTACCAGTACAGAGATTCGGTCGCGCTATCTTGATTTTTTTGCCAGCAAGGGGCATCTCATTATGCCGAGTTCATCGCTGGTGCCGCGCAATGACCCGACGGTACTCTTGACGACTGCTGGAATGCAGCAGATGATTCCTTTTTTTCTGGGGCGCGAGACGCCGCCAGCACAACGGCTCACCTCAGCCCAGAAATGTTTCCGCACCACCGACATAGATAAGGTGGGCAACGAGCGCACGCTGACCTTCTTTGAGATGCTAGGCAATTTCTCGGTAGGCGATTATTTTAAGCGTGACGCTATCACATTTGCATGGGAATTTCTTACACAGGTCATCGGTCTACCTGCCGATAAACTGCATCCGACGGTGCATCCAGAGGATGAGGAAGCTGCACTGCTCTGGAACGAGATAGCTGGTTTCCCCGATGAGGCGATTGTGCGCCTTGAGGATAACTGGTGGGGGCCACCGGGAGCCTCTGGCCCATGCGGTCCCGACTCAGAAATTTATTATGATCGCGGCAT
The DNA here is from genome assembly GCA_036788655.1 of Ktedonobacteraceae bacterium. GTDB lineage: Bacteria > Chloroflexota > Ktedonobacteria > Ktedonobacterales > Ktedonobacteraceae > JBBQVS01. Next base: position 3,081 of record DAIQNC010000078.1, on the reverse strand, counting down.
TGAACACGGGTGTGGATTACCTGATTGTGCGCCGGGTCATGAGTGTGAACGCTTCCTTGAAATCTGGAATCTGGTCTTCATGCAGTATTTTCAAGACCTCGATGGAACGCGCACACCACTTCCTCGCAAAAACATCGACACAGGTATGGGACTGGAACGCCTCTCGATGGTGATTCAAGGAAAAGAGTCGGTCTTCGATACGGATATGTTTCGCACGATCATCGACCACTTCGCTTCGCTCATTCATAAGAGCTATGGACAGGATGCGAAGGTCGATACTTCGTTGCGCGTCATTGCAGACCATGCTCGCGCCCTCGTTTTCCTCGCTGCCGACGGTGTACTACCGAGCAATGAGGGACGTGGCTATATCTTCCGACGTATTCTACGCCGAGCCGTGCGTCATGGAAAGCTACTGGGACTTGATCGTCCATTCCTGGCGGAAGCCGCCGATACAGTTATCCGCTTGATGGGCGGTCATTATACAGAGTTGCAGACACAACGTCATCGTATTCTCGAAGTGTTAACGCTCGAAGAAGAGAAGTTTGGTCAGACGCTGAACACGGGCCTTGTGCTACTCACGGAACTGCTGGACGGTTTGAAGCAGAAGGGGCAGGATGTTCTTCCAGGTGAAGAGGTTTTCAAACTCTACGATACGCATGGTTTCCCAGTTGAACTGACGCAGGAAATCGCGGCGGAGCAGGGCTTTATTGTCGATATCTCTGGCTTCGAGGAGGCCATGCAGAATCAGCAGACGCGAAGCCGTGCCGCGAGTAGTTTTGTGCAGGCGCGTGATGATAACGCACTTGCGGCCTTGCTCCAGCGTACCGGGCCAACGAAGTTCACAGGGTATCAGGGCATCGCAGGAAGTGGCAAGGTGGTCGGTCTCGTCGTTGATGGAGCCGAGGTTGAGAGCATCAGCGCACCACAGCAGGCTCTTGTATTGCTCGATGAGACGCCATTTTATGCTGAGAGCGGTGGACAGATTGGCGACCGGGGCGATATCATCGGGCCAATGGGAACATTCCACGTACAGGATACACGTCGTCCGCTCAAAGGTCTCATTGTGCATTATGGCGAGTTGAGTGAGGGACATCTGCGCGTCGGTGAGTCTGTTCAGAGCGACGTAGTTGAGCAGCGACGCGAAGATACGATGCGAAACCACAGCGCGACGCACCTGCTGCATAAGGCATTGCGTGACCTGCTTGGCAAACAGGTAGAGCAACGTGGCTCACTGGTCG
>DAIQNC010000078.1:0-1833 GCA_036788655.1 Ktedonobacteraceae bacterium | reverse complement strand
GCGCAGCGAAGGCCGCCGAGAAGGCACTGCCCGAACTCCGCGGCCGGCTCACCGTCCTGCTCGAGCGACTGCGCTTCGACTTCACCAGTCCTCATGCTCTGAGTGCATCGGAACTTGCACAAATTGATGAGCAGATCAATCGCTGGATACGCGCAGACTTGCCCGTTACGACAACGATTATGCCGTTGCAGGAGGCGATGTTGACGGGGGCAATGGCACTTTTCGGTGAGAAGTATGAAGACCTTGTGCGCGTAGTACACATGGGAAGCAGTATCGAACTCTGTGGCGGCACACATTGTGTCTCGACAGGGCAGATAGGCATCTATATCACAATCCAGGAAACAAGTATCGCATCTGGTATTCGCCGTATCGAGGCGTTGACTGGACGCGCAGCAGAGGCGTATCTGCGTCATCGCTCCGCTACTGTGGAGACGTTGGCGGCGACGCTTCAAACGCAACCGGATAACGTCGAAGTGCGTGTCGAGCAGTTGCTACAAGACCTTGCTTTGGCGCGTCGTCAGATTGCACAGTTCCAGCGCGAGGCGGCAGTACGTCAGGCGGAGACGCTGGTAGCACAGGCACAACAGGTTGCAGGTGTGCCTGTTGTGGCAACTGTCGTGGATGCCCCGGACGACAAAGTTCTGCGCGAAATGGGCGATATTGTGCGAAGTAAGTTGCGTCAACCCGGCGTGGTTGTGTTGGCGAACGATATGGGTGAGCGAATTGGGATTCAGGTCAACGTTGATGCTGCGCTCACGAAAAAGGGGCTACACGCAGGTAAGCTTGCGAGTGTCGTGGGAACTGCTCTTGGCGGTAAAGGCGGTGGACGCCCAGAGTCCGCACAGGGTGGCGGTAAGAACAAGACATCCCTTGATGAGGCCCTTGCTCTTGTGCCAAAATTTGTAGAGGAACATATCGCGTAACAGAGTTGGGAAAAAATAGATGGCAAATCTTCTTCAGCGTCTCTTTAGCCTCTTTTCGAGAAGAGCAGAAGAAAATGAATATTACGATGGGCAGTATGACGAATACGATGAGGAGCCGTTTCAGGGTCAGCCGCATGAAGACGGCAATCAACGGCAACTCTATACTGCGCTCGATATTGGCACAGCGTATGCCAAAGCGATGATCGTTGAGGTGCGTGGAGACCATGCGGAGGTGCTGGGTGTAGGACGCCACCCACAGAGCTATGCGCATATGTCCGATGGTATCGTCACTGATATACCCGGCGTTATCTCGAATTGTAACGAGGCACTTATTAAGGCAGAGCAGGCGGCAGGCGGCGTGATTGCTCCGCTCGCCGTCATTGGCATTGCTGGCGAACTGGTGAAAGGGAGTTCAATCACTGTCACGAAAACTCGGCAGCAACCCTCGAAGCCTATCACAGCGGAAGAGTTAGAAGCTCTCATTACAAACGCACAGCAGAAATTACTGAAAAATGCGCGTGAGCGTATCACTGCCGAAACAGGCTATCAGAATATCGAGGTGCGCCTGACCAATGCCGCCGTTATCTCGGTACGTATTGATGGTCAGGTAATCTCAAATCCGGTTGGCTTTCGGGGACGGCATTTCTCTCTCACGCTGTTCAGTGCCTTCGCGCCGCTTATGCAGTTAGGAGCATTGGAGACAGTGGCACAGGGTCTTGACTTGACGCTTGTTACGATTGTGACCGAACCCTATGCACTGGCACGTTGTTTGAGTAGTAATGCAAGCGCGGATAGTGGCGCGATTTTCATAGATATCGGTGGCGGCACAACCGATATCGCGCTAGTGCGGCAAGGGGGCATCGAGGAGACACGCATGTTCGCCCTCGGTGGGCGCACATTTACGCGCCGT
>DAIQNC010000077.1:0-10127 GCA_036788655.1 Ktedonobacteraceae bacterium | reverse complement strand
CTATGCAGATTTCGATGACAACCAATAGCTCACTTCTCTCAAATCGCCTGTATCATCACCAGCAGCTTCCTCTCGAACGTGCCCATCCTGGTCAGGCTCCAGCAATGTTACAAGACACACTGCCACTAAAACGTATACAGCCAAACGAAGATGTAGAGGCGCAATGAATTACGCCTCTACAAAGTATCTATTGGACTGTCTTCGTCAAACATTGGCATGAAACTTTGCTTCTCTCTACTCGTGATACAATTGTAGTGGTCTTTTTCTTGAAATAGACTGTTTGATTGGAGAATAGAAAATGTTATTAGATCAGAAAGTTGCGATTGTCACAGGGTCGGATAGTGGTATTGGACGCGGCATTGCTATCGAGCTAGCCAAAGAGGGTGCTTCTGTCGTCATCAACTACGTTCATGCGAAGGATAAAGCTGAAGAGGTACTACAAACTGTCTCAAAGTATAATAACGGAAAAGCTTTTGTTGTCCAGGCAGACGTATCACAGTATCAGCAAGCAATGGGCTTGATTCAGCAGAGTGTCGAACACTTCGGTAAACTGGATATCATGGTGAATAACGCAGGTATGGAAATTCACAGTCCATTCCTCGATGTCACGGAAGACCAATACGATAAGGTCATGGCTATCGACCTCAAAGGAACATTCTTTTGCGCTCAAGCTGCCGCACGTGAGATGGTCAAGCGCAAGATACAGGGGCGCATCATCAACATTTCGTCAGTGCATGAAGACCTGGCAATGCCACAGAACGTTCCCTATTGTTGTGCGAAGGGTGGGATGCGTATGTTGATGCGTACCATCTGTCTCGAACTCGCGCAGTACAACATCACCGTCAACAACATCGGCCCCGGTGCTATTGATACACCTATCGATGCCGATGTGAAATCTGACCCCAAAAAGTGGAATGCATTGATGTCCGAAATTCCTCTGCATCGCATGGGACAACCAGAAGAGGTTGGAAAACTTGCTGTCTATCTTGCCTCAGATGCAGCAGCGTATGTAACAGGTTCAACCTACTTTATTGACGGTGGTTTGATGCGTTACACAGGTGCAGTATAGCACACGCTGGTCTATCTGTAGTCCGACGATTCATCTCGGACGTGCGCCATTCCATAGGTGTCATTTCATAAAGGAACTCGTCCGCGACGAATCGTCGGACTACAGATAAGGTGGACTATAACACTCCCGAAAGCATATACTAAGGTGAGTTCGGTATAGCTGTAAGGAGAAAGTGCTTGAAACAATCAACCTTAATTGAAGCTAATATAAAGCATCAATCCCTGCTTGCTTATTGTCTGGAACGTGCTACATTATTTTTCTCGGTCAAAACTGCTTTGATAGTTGGAACAATCCTCGCAATCATCAATCACGGCTATGCGTTAGTCACTGGACACTTCACGACTGGCGAAATTTACCCTTTACTTCTCACCTATTGTGTTCCCTTTACCGTATCTATGATTAGTCAGGTACAGGGAAAACGACAGCGTGACCGAGCTAGATTGATGGCCGACAATCAGCGTGGCTCACAAACCGTTGGTTCCACTTCGTAAAAGTCTATTTTTATTACAACGTGAAAGAGGTAATAGCATATGGAGATTACATTTCCGTCAACGTTCCTCTGGGGAACTGCAACCGCCGCGCATCAGGTTGAGGGTTGCAATGTCTATAACGACAACTGGGTGATGGAGCATGTGCCGGGCAGCCCCAATGTCGAATCTTCGGGTGATGCTTGCGACCACTACCATCTCTATCCTCAAGACATTGCTTTGCTTGCTGACCTGGGATTTACGCTGTACCGTTTTTCACTTGAGTGGTCGCGTATCGAACCAGAAGAAGGCGAGTTCTCACTAGCGCAACTTGATCACTATCGACGTATGTTAGCGACCTGTCATGAACGCGGCATTACGCCAATGCTGACATTTCATCACTTTACGTCACCACGCTGGTTAGCAGCTTCTGGCGGCTGGGAAGCCCAGGATACACCAGAGAAATTTGCACATTTTTGTGAACGAGTCGTGAAGCATATGGGCGATTTGATGCCGTATGCATGTACGTTGAACGAGGTCAATATTGGGCCGCTCATCGGGGCGATGATGGGGAAACCAATGTCTTCGGCACGTCAGGAAGCATGGTTTGCTGAAGCAGCACGTCGAGTTAGTAGCGATGCTGCCCATTTCACGCCGTTTCTCTATGCCGACCCGATACGTGGGCGAGAGACGATTATGGCGGCCCATCGACGCGCAGTAGAGGTCATTAAGGCAGGGACAAAGGATTGCAAGGTGGGAGTCACGCTGGCAATGCAGGATATCCAGGCAGGGCCCGGTGGCGAAGAGATGGCTGCTCGAATGCGTCATGAATTGCTGGATGTGTATCTGGAGAAGACACAGGGAGACGATTTTATTGGTGTGCAAACGTATTCACGTCAGCGTTTCGGTCCAAATGGCCCTCTAGGGGCAGAAGAGGGCGTGGAACGTACTCAGATGGAATATGAGTTTTGGCCCGAAGCACTCGAAGCAACCATTAGATATGCTCATGCCGCGACGAATTTACCCGTTATCGTCACTGAAAACGGCTTATCTACTACAGATGATACGCGACGCATCGTCTATATCGAGCGTGCGCTACGAGGTGTTGCTGCCTGTATGCGCGATGGAATCGACGTGCGTGGCTATACCTACTGGTCGGCAATGGATAACTTCGAGTGGTCGCTTGGTTATCGTCCAACATTCGGACTTATTGCCGTCAATCGAGAGACGCAGGAACGAACTGTGAAGCCGAGTGCGCGTTGGCTGGGAAATGTTGCAAAGTCACACGGCTTTTGAGAATGCTTATGAGAGCCTCATCATGCATCTATCTCTGTTTGTAACACTTCCTTCATCATTACGGACACGCTTGAGCATTGTCAGGGCAGCAGGAATGCTACCGATGAAAATAAGAACGTAGCTGATGAGTTGAAAGACGCCTTGCCCCGACATGTAGGCGGCTGCTTGAAAAGGAATGGCTACAACAATCAACCCTGCTGCCCACAGAGGAATTGTACGCGCACGTCCAAGTGCAATGCCGAGGAGTATATAGCCGAGTATGTGACCGACAACCCAGCTATATTGAAGGAAGATGATAGCACCTTCTGAAGAGAATCCGTTCCATAAGGCTATAAATGTAGCCCTCTGATCTGTTTTCGATAAAATGTCGCCAATTGCTTCCGGTACGACGAAAAACCCGAAGGGAAGGCTTCCCAATAGCCCGAATGCTATTCCGATGGTTGCCAACCAGGGTGAGCGTTTCATTGCGAGCATTCCCAGCCCAATATAACTTAGCGGGAAAAAATACGGGGTGATGGCATTGAAAAAGATGAACAATTGAATGCGTAAAGGACTGGCAGCACGAAAATCGGCAAAGATGCCACTCGCGGCTGGTGGTACACCCCCTGTCGGGTCGAAGAAAAATCCTAGAAATAGGACGAGTGGGGCCAGAACGATACACGCAGCTAAAAATGTGCGGTGAATTGTACGATATGCAGGTTCAACTTTTCTCTGTTCGGGTGATAACGTTGATTGTGCCAAATATATTACCTCCTTTGTACAATGCTTATAAAGCAGGCCAGAGATTGACGGTTAGACAGATAACCAGTATCAGACCAGTTGGGCCGGAAAGAGCGAACAGTGCATCACTTCCCGGCAATACTGGTGCGAGTAATAACGAACCTACGCGAAGTAGCGTGGCGAGATTGCCAAGTATAAGTGTCGCTGTGACGAGTCCAGCAGAACGAATGGCTTTACTTGAAAATCCGGGGACGAGACGTACAGAGATTCCACAAATCAGTAGAGTGATAAATCCCACTGCGAAGCTGTGACGGATGATATCAGCCGAAAATAGCTGTGTTCCGAACAGTAGTGCAGCTATCCCATCTATTACCATGAGAATTGCGCCTAGCGTCGCCCAAAGATATGCGCTGCCGATGAGCGCGACATATGGGCCGTATTTCTGGCGTTCCTCGCGTCGTCGTTGTCGAGCGCGTTGTACCATCAACTCAGGATTTGGAGCGAGGGCTGTTATCTTTGATGGAATTTGGACTCGATGGCCCATTAAGTACAGGAAATAGCCTGTGAAGACGAGCATTACTCCGCCTATCAGGAGAAGTCCGAGGCCACTTATTGAGGTGAATACTGGTGTTGAGAAAAGAATCCCCGATAACCAGAGGAGCAAACCCACGAAGTAGGTGAATGCCAGTACCCATAGCAACCGTGAAGGGAATGGTTGGATCCGTGCATAGAGCGGTAACATTCGTGCAGACATTGCGAGAGCTATTGGAACCAGAAATCCGAATAGACCAAGTGTGATATTTACCTCGTCTCCCACTGTTGGCACTAACCCGCCATTGTTGAACGCTGTGATACAGTTGATAAGATTGATGATGGCGGCTAATGCCAGTCCCAGAAAGGCTCCAAAGACAAAAGGTGCAACGGAACGGACACCTTCTACAGCCTGTTTCGCCCTTGATTTCCCCATTGCTGTTTGCACAAGTAAGAGAAAAATGGTTGGTAGCGCAATCGCTTCCAGAACACTACTGAGAATCAGTACGATTTTCCAGAGGAGCGAGTCGGTCATTTCAAGTAATGGTTGACTTACAAAGCGTAGTATCAAACTGCTGACTTCTGCACCCAAAATCCATGGTAATAGTGTTGGACGGACAAGCGGTATACCACGCAGACGTGGTAAAAAGTAGAGTGCGACCCCTGCTACAAACAGTCCTGCCCAGCCATAGAGTTGAAGATGCCCATGTGTCTGTACAGTGGCAGGCCACCAGTTTCCCAGAGGAAGGTTAAACAGTGGCGCGAGCGTGAGCAGGGTAGCAAGCGCGAAGCCACCTCCGCTTGCAAGCAGTAAGGCGGCTCGTAGATAGGGCGAAGTACGTTCAAATGGTACATGCGCCTGATGGTCTGTGCTGGTTAAGGGTAAAGAACGCATACTATATCATCGTTTTCCAGTTATAAGATGAGACCGCCATCAATCACAATCGTCTGACCCGTTGTGAAATTGCTGGCAGGACTCACGAGATAGAGTGCCATGCCTATCAGGTCGTCGGGATTACCGATGCGATGAGCAGGTGTGCGCTCTGTCACCATCGTTTTCACAGAATCGTTGCCCCATATGGCCTGACTGAACTTTGTTTGAATGAAGCCAGGTGCGATAGCGTTGACCTGGATATTTTGAGCAGCAAGTTCGACTGCAAGCACCTTCGTCAGCATAATCACAGAAGCTTTCGTAATGCAGTAAAGCCCCATGCCAGTTTGTGGCGTCAACCCCGCAACGGATGCGAGGTTGAGAACTTTGCCACCGCCACGAGACTCCATAGATGGGACAGCCTCGCGTATCAGGCGAAAATAGCCACGCAGATTGACATCGAGCATCTTGTCCCATACACTTTCGGGACTCTCCATGAGCATTCCAAAGTGTGGATTGGTTGCGGCATCATTTACGACGATATCGACGCCGCCGTATGCCGTAATAGTTTGTTGTACCAGATTTTTGATGTCGTCTAGCTCGCCCATATGCGTTGCTATCGGCAGTGCATCGCCGCCACCTTGCTCAATTTCTTCGGCGACTGCTGTAATCCCTTCTAACTTACGACTGGCAAGCACTACCTTTGCACCAGCTTTTGCATACGTATGAGCAATTGCCTCACCGATACCGCGTGAAGCTCCTGTGATAATGGCGACTTTGCCTTTTAATGAGAACTGTTCCATTGTTCACCCCTTCGATAAGAAATAGTGTTTACACCTACTATTTTACGTCAACGGGTACAGCGTTTCCCATTCTGAACGAAGAATGGACATAACAATTTTATCATGGTACTTTCCATCACGATAAATCGCCAGTCTACAGATAGTTACGTCACAATTGGTGCTTCCTTCGGATACTTTTCATATAGCCTTTCAGCTACAACTTTCTGCAACCGTTCAACTGTCGTATGAATATCACGGAACGTCGTGTAAAGGGGCGCGATGCCGAGGCGAATATTATCGGGAGTGCGGAAATCGGGTAGCACGTTCATGTCATTTACTAACGTGAGGTCTATGCGTAACCCTTCGGCATGACCGAGCGAAACGTGTGAGCCGCGTTGTTGCACGTCACGAGGTGAGTTCAGAGTATAGCCCAGAGGTTGCAATATGGCTTCCCATAATGCAATCAGATATTCACTTTGCTGCTCCGATTTTGCACGTAATTTGTCGAGGCCGGCTTCGAGCAGAATATCGACTCCTGGCTCGATCAATGAGAGTGAGGCAACGGGTGGCGTTCCTGTTAAAAATCCACGTAGGCCAAGTGCAGGTTGATAGCTCTGCTCAAAGTTAAAGAGATTTTTTTGACCCATCCAGCCCGTGATAGGGTTACGTAAACGCTCCTGTAAATCACGACGAATGTAGAGAAATGCAGGTGCGCCAGGGCCACCATTGAGATATTTATAGCTACAACCTATCGCTAAATCTGCCTGTGCTGCATTCAAATTAACTGGTATAGAGCCAACCGAGTGACTGAGATCCCACAATACTAATGCGCCAACGTCGTGTGCAGCAGATGTTACTTGTGGCATGTCGTAGACATAGCCACTTTTGAAGACCGTGTGTGAAAGTGTTACTAACGCGACTTGCTTATCAAGATTGGCTTGCAGTGCCTCAACGGGGCCGTGAATACCATCGGGTGAGGGTAGTATGTCAAGCTGATGCTGTCCGCCGAGCAGGTCGATTGCGCCTTGCAGGATGTAGAGGTCTGAGGGAAAATTGAGGTCATCGGTCAGGATGCGTGTTCGTCCCTGCTGATGGCGTAGCGCGGCAACGACGAGCTTGAAGAGGTTGACCGAGGTGGAATCAGCGACGATGACTTCATCAGGTTGTGCGCCGATGAGTTGTGCGATTTTTGCTCCGATGCGCTCTGGTGCGGTAAACCATCCCTCGTTCCAACTACGAATGAGGCGTGTACCCCATTGCTCAGAAAGTAAGTTGTCTGCAACAGCTACCGTTTCTTTCGGCAAACGCCCCAGTGAATTGCCATCCATATAGATGAGGTCGGAGTTGGTAATGACGAAACGATCCCGAAAATGGGCAAGAGGGTCTCGTGCGTCGAGTTCGTCAGCGTAAGCTATGTCTGTAGGTATCGTCATGGTGCGTCATCCTTGCTAGCCTGAATGTGCATGTTACAGTTGAGAGCGGATAATCCACAGGTCGGGAAAGAAGGATTTGATGGTCGCCGACAGGTAGGGAACGCCCGGCGAGCCACCCGTGCCAACCTTAGCCCCTATCGTTCGCTCGACCATCTTCACATGGCGGTACCGCCATTCCTGAAAACCCTCATCCATATCGACCAGATTTTCGCAGATGTTGCTCACGATAGCGTCTTTCCTGTAAGCATCAATGAGAATGGCTTGAATTTCTGGTGATGGTTTGACTGGTTCGGTTACGTCACGATGCAACTGCTCCTCTGGTACAGGGTAGCCGTTGAGATGCAGATATTCCAGGAAGGCATCCCACAACGTAGGCTCTGCATAGCGAGCTTCGAGACGCTGCCGACTGAGCGAGTCGTCCGGGTAGTGTTTGAAAATGGGTTGGCGTTTGTAGCCGAAGACAAACTCGATTTCCCGAAACTGCGCCGATTGAAAGCCACTGGCAGAGTCCAGGAAGCTCCGAAACGAATTGAACTCAAGCGGTGTCATTGTTTCAAGAACGTCGAGTTGTGAAACGATGGTTTTCAGAATGGCGAGAATACGTCGGGTAACGTGCGATGCTCGCGCAGCGTCGTTGTTCCGTAAGAGAACTTTCAAGTAGTCGAGTTCATGTAGTATCTCTTTGAACCAGAGTTCGTAGACTTGATGGATGATGATAAAGAGCAGCTCGTCGTGTTCCGCCCCGTGAGGGCCGTTACTCTTCGGAGTTTGAATGCTCAATAATTCATCGACGCGCAAGTAGTTTGCATAAGTGAGCGATTTTGTAGACATAACGATGCCCCTCTCAGGGAACCAGGACGAAGGTAAGCCTCGCCCCAACAATACCTGTTATTTCGTCCTGAAATACTACGATATGACAGCGGTTGCTTCGATTTCGACACGGGCAAGGTCTTCGACAAGGGCCGCTACTTGCACTACCGACATTGCAGGATAATGGTTGCCCATCAGTTCTCGATAGACGCTTCCAAGTTGCTTACCGCTTGCGAGATACTCTTGTTTGTCTACGATATACCATGTCAGACGCACGATATGCTCCGGTTTGCCACCAGCCTCTGCGAGAACGGTGAGTACGTTGTGGAGCGTCTGCCTTACCTGGCTCACGAAATCGGTTGATTGAAAGTGGCATTGCTCGTCCCATCCTATTTGACCACTAATAAAGACGAGCCGCCCACTTGCCGCTATGCCATTGGCGTAGCCGCGTGGTCGCGCCCATGTTGGCGGTTGTAGCACTTGCATATCTCGCATTGACGCATCTTGCTCAGGCATTGACGCGCCCCTGCTCTTGTTGACGTAGCCGATAGCGTTGAATTTTGCCTGTACCTGCACGTGGCAAGGCATCGCAGAACTCTATTTCACGCGGATATTTGTAAGGCGCGATATGCTGCTTGACGAAATCCTGGAGCGTATGAGCCATTTCGTCATTGCCAACGTAGCCGGGTTTGAGAACCACGAATGCCTTGATGATAATACCACGTTCCGGGTGAGGCGCACCAATCACGGCACATTCAGCAACGGCAGGATGCTCAAGAATCGCGCTCTCGACTTCTGGCCCACCGACATTATAGCCAGCTGTGACAATCATGTCGTCGGTGCGTGCCTGGAACCAGAAGTAGCCATCTTCATCTCTCACATAGGCATCCCCCGTCATATTCCACCCATGCTGCACGTAACTTTTCTGGCGTTCGTCATCGAGATAGCGGCATCCTGTCGGGCCGCGCACTCCCAGGCGACCCACAGTTCCTGCCGGAAGCTGGTTTCCATCAGGATCAAGAATACACGCTTCATAACCGGGAACGGCTTTGCCAGTTGCGCCGGGACGTATCTCTGCTCCTGCCGATGCAATGAAGATGTGGAGCATTTCGGTTGAGCCGATACCATCTACGATATCAATACCTGTTGCGTTGCGCCACATGGTGCGTGTCGAAACAGGCAATGACTCGCCAGCAGAGACGCATTGACGCAACGATGAAATATCGTACTTCTCAATCATGCCCGACATTTGCCGATAGGTGAGCGGAGATGCCCAGGTGATGGTTGCACGATACTTCTGAATAGCCTGTAACAAGTTGTCAGGGGAAGGTTTTTCTAGCAGGACTGTAGAAGCTCCGACACGCAACGGGAAGAGCAATTCTCCGCCGAGTCCATACGTGAAGGCAAGCGGCGGTGTTCCTATACAGACATCATCAGCTTGCATGTGCATGGTGTATTTCGGGAAACAATCGCAAGCAGCGATGACATCACGGTGAAAGTGCATCGCCGCCTTCGGTTTGCCCGTTGAGCCAGAGGTGAAGGCGATGAATGCCGTATCCTCTGCGGCAGTCTTGACCGCCTCGAATGGCTCATGATAGGCCGACATACGAGTCTCAAGACCTTCGGGCGATGCATCGTTGAAGTAGACGATGTGTTTGAGTATCGGACAGCGTTGTTGTGCCTCAATCAACTCTGCGTCGAGCGATTTGTCGCAGAGTGCCGCCTGAATTTGCGCCTTTTCGATGACATCGACCAGTTCTTTCTCGCGTAGCAGAGCCATTGTTGCTACCACAATCAAACCAGCTTTGGCAACGGCGAGCCAGCAGACGGCGAGCATCATATTGTTGGCACTACGCAGCAGGACACGGTTGCCCGGCACGAGTCCCATATCGCGTGTCAGCACGTGAGCAACCTGATCGACACGCTCCTGGAGTTGTTTGTAGGTCAACATGCCCGTATGGTCAAAGAGTGCCGGGGCATCACCGTGTCCTTTCTCGACCCAGGTGTCGAGCAGGTCGCTCACACAATTCATCTTATCGGGATACTGTAATTCGGGAAGTGAAAAGATAAGGTCGGGCCACTGGTCACGGGGTGGCAGATTGTCGTGTGCGAAGGTATCGACATGCGCTGAAACTGCACTCATAGGAA
>DAIQNC010000076.1:8586-10190 GCA_036788655.1 Ktedonobacteraceae bacterium | reverse complement strand
GGTATGCCGCTACAATGAAAATGCTCGCCTCGACCAATCGGCCTGATGCTATACTTGCCACCAATAGCATGATTGCATCGGGGGCGTTACAGGCCATCCGCGAATGCACGCTTGCCATTCCTGACGATATCGCGCTTGTCACCTTCGATGAGACCACGTGGGCGGCACTCGTGCAACCCGCCGTCACGCTCATTGCGCAGCCTACCTATGAAATCGGCAAAACGGCGGCAGAACTGTTGTTGCAACGCATCGCCGAGCCAACGCGCTCAACGCGACAGGTGATTCTTAAAGGGCAGTTAGTGGTGCGTGGGTCGAGTGCAACTCGTTCGGTAATAACAACTTAACAATAATGTTTCTCCTCTTGTTATGTTATAGCTCTGCCACTTTTTGCCATTGAGTCGGGAAGTATGTTTGTGTCTTAGCGAGTATGCCGTACCTCATGTTTTCCAGCGAAGGTAATGGCTCCAATTGGAAAATGTGCGAAGCCCAGATAGCGTTGCTTGCCAGGGGATAATATTTTAGTTGTCCTCCTGATTGACCGTACCATTCAAAAATAACACCATTCTCATGAGCCCCACAGAGGCGATCTGCTGGCTTCTCTCCTTCTTTTGTCATTTTTACCGGAAAATACCACCTCAAACGGGTCGGGTCTGGTAATTCAAGTGAAAACTGATGTAATTGATACTGTCCCTTGCTATTCCACGATAAAACGAGATAAGAACTTCTGCCCAAGTCAAGTTTACTGACATTGATGCTAGCTAACTCATGCCATGAATTGACAAGTTCTAATTCTTTTCCCTACTTCGTTGGCATTGTTTCTATAATTGGTTTCATTAATACCATACGTGAGTAAGTACCGCCAAAACTGTTTCGCAGAGTTAGATAGTTCCATTGTCACTCGCCCATCTCTCTTTAGCACTCTATTTAGCTCTCTCCTCATCTTACATGAAACGCCATATTTGATAGTAGATGTAGCAGAGAGAGGTACTACCACGTCAAAAACATACTTATTTTCCTGTGCTTCACCTACAAAGGTTGTTGCTACCGCTCGTTCAAAATCACGCCATCCCGGTAGTGTTAAACCATTTGAAGATGCTAACATACCTGTCCCATCCTGATAGGTACTTAAAATAAGGCGAAGTTTTTCCACTTCTTGCTCTGTTGGTGATGATGGGCCTTCTATTGATTCGTTCACTCTTATTTATCCTTACTGTTCTCTACTGTTCTCTAATTGTAGTTCCAGGTCTAGTTCGTCTTTTAATAATTGATCAGTTGTAACATCAAAAAGACGTGCTATCCCAACCACAAACTCTACACTCGGCAACTTCTGTCCAGACTCAAGTGCGATAATGTAGCTGTGTGCAGAAAATCCAAAGTGATTAGCAAGCTCTTTCAATGTCATATTGTGCATTGTTCGTAAGGCATGAAGTTTCTCTCCAAATCTCTGGATACTTTGTTGTTTGTCCATATTTTATACTCAACCCTCTTGACAGCATCAAGACAAATATGGTATTTTGTCTCTAATAGAGACAAAATACTTTTTTAGGAAGAATGAGATGGCGATACGCAGGAAACGCGATGAGTATAAAATGCTGAACAGTCCT
>DAIQNC010000076.1:4349-8542 GCA_036788655.1 Ktedonobacteraceae bacterium | reverse complement strand
GGCGGCAAATCTCGACTACGCAAGCAGATTATAGACCTGCTTCCTCCTCATACATGCTATGTAGAACCGTTTGCTGGTGCTTCCTGGGTGTTGTTTGGAAAGCCTCCCAGTAATGTCGAGGTATTGAACGACATCGACCAGGACTTGATAAATTTTTTCAGGGTTGTTAAGAGCAGCCCTGAGCAACTCATCGCATCTTTCGAGTGGGAACTTGTATCACGTGCTGAGTTTGAACGTCTTGCTCAATTAGATACAACCCAACTGACCGATATCCAACGCGCTCATCGCTTTTATTATCTCATCATGGCTGGTTGGGGTGGAGAATTGCATTATCCTCGCTTTCAAACAAGTATCAATGATGGAGGTCATGGTAACAGATTATTTGGCGGATTGCAAACATTACGTGAGCGAATTAAGCCAGTTTACGAACGACTAAGAACAGTAATCATTGAAAATCTCGACTGGCAAGAGTGTATAGACCGCTATGATCGTCCTGGTACTGTAATGTATTTGGACCCACCGTATCCTGAGAACGGGTGTAACTACGTATACAATATGCGTGATAAGGCGGCACATGAGGCATTAGCGGAGAGGCTCAAGAGAACTCAATGTAAATGGATATTATCTTCTTATGACACTGCCTTTGTACATACCCTTTTCAGTGATTATTCTATTTCTCCTGTGCAGTCATTTTCTGGAATGAATACGGAAAAAAATGGAAGCACCCGTGTTCTGAACAAAGAGGTACTCATCACAAATTATATCCTCGAAGGTACAGCACCGGCTATCTATGAAGGGCAACAGCAAGTATTGTTATAGCGTTGGCATAGTAATAGAGAATGTCTCATCCATCATGATAAGACATTCTTTTAATTTGGCAACTCCTACTGAATAATCGGCGAATCCGTCCCCAACTGATGCAACAAACCTTCCATACCGCCCCCACGTGTGTGTTTGACAATCATTCTCGCAACCTGCTCATTCTGTACGACAAACGATACATCCTCGACGGGGAGCGAGACGCTGCGTCCCATCTGTGGAATGATGGGGAGACTCAGCGTTGGAATCTCGAACGAGTCCGATTGATAGCCAGCAATCTGTATGTTGCCTGTGACGACGGCCCCTTGATTAATGTCGTCATGCTCATCCAGGTTGTGCAAGTTGAACATCAAGCCTGGGATACCCACTTTTAGCTCCGAAATGACACTGAGAAACTGTTTTTTGTTGAGTGGTTGTGGTGTCCAACCTGTGAATAGAAAGTTGTCAGCAAGCGCGTTGCTTGCAGTCTCCGTCTCGTTAGCTTCTAATGCATTGATAAAATTTCTCACGGTCTCTATCGCGCTCATGTTTGTCTACTCCTTGTTGTTGTGTGTGTTGAAAATAGATATGCAGGGTGTAATAAATTAGACCCCTACTTCTTACACGAATGAGAATGCGAATAGGGATGCTATTTTGCCAACAGCAATCAGGCAAGGTCTTCTATAATAAAAAAGTTACACGATGCAACTTTTTCTTTGAACTTTTCGTGTCATGTGCGCGTGGTGTCATAAGCATTGATGAGAGTGAATATCAATGGCTCTATAATAGAAATTGTTGAATTTTTGAAGTAACTGCTATGGAAGCAACGTATATTCTACCCATTCGGCATAGCAAGGTCGATGAAGACCTCGACGAACTTACTGATTACTTGTCCTGGCTTGCAGGGCAAGTCGAGGTTATTGTTGTCGATGGCTCGCCGTCGGATGTATTTGCTGTCCATCACGTCCACTGGCACACCTTTGTTAGCCACATCCCACCAGATGCCGATATACAGGTCGCAAATGGCAAGGTCAGAGGTGTGCTGACGGGACTACGCCGGGCAACTTATGAGCGTGTAGTGATTGCTGATGAGGATGTGCGTTATGATGTGCATTCTCTGACGCGGCTTGTTGCCTTGCTTGAACAGTTCGATGTGATACGTCCACAGAACTACTTTGACCCGTTGCCCTGGCATGCCTGCTGGGATACGGGGCGTACTCTGCTCAATCGTATGACGGGCGGCGACTGGCCTGGGACGCTTGGTGTGAATGCGTTGCTTTTGAAGACGACGGACGGCTATGATGGCGATGTGCTGTTCGAGAATCTGGAGTTGGTGCGAACGATACGCGCCACCGGGGGTAAAGAGCTAGTCGCCTTTGACCTGTTCGTGCTACGTAAGCCTGCGACTGACTATCACTTCTGGTCGCAACGGGTGCGTCAGGCATATGATGAATTTGCGCGTCCGGTGCGTCTGCTTGTGTCGTTAGCAATCTTGCCCCTCACTTTCATCCTTCTACTACGTCGCAAATGGGTAGCTCTTGCGAGTGTAGTGTCTATCATTATCGGCATAGCGGAGATGGGACGAAGACGGGGTAGGGGGCAGCAAGTATTTCCTTTTATGGCCTCGTTGTTATCGCCAACATGGGTGATGGAGCGAGCTATTTGCATCTGGTTGGCAGTGGGGATGCGCGTGTTTTCGGGTGGAGTACGCTATCACGGTACTGTCTTGTCTCGTGCCGCCACATCAGAACATGTGCTACGGCAACGCTACGTGGGACATGCTTTCCATAATTTGAAGATGCCTCTACCTACTGCATACATAAAAGCCAGCCATATGTAAAACAGAGGAAATCCTTCATTTTTTATATACATGTATAAAAGGAATACAATGTTATATGCCAGACATTCTAAACACAGCTTATCAGGACAACATTCAAAGTTTGAATGTATACGATAGTGATCTTGCACGTACCAATAGTAGTTATGCGGCTTTTGAACAGAATAAGCTGGTATGTCTACTTGACTCGAAACAGAAGCCATCAGCACTGATGGAACTTGTGCATGACTCGTTCCGCGCACTTGTTCTCAGCTCTCGATTTTCCTGTGTGGGTGCAAAGGCGGCACTGCATAAGGGAACGTATCGCATGGGAATGTATTGCAAAATGAACTCATCGGGGACGAACGCAGGTCTGGCGCGAGACCTTTTCGCATTCGTGCAGGAGCAGCCATATATGGAGAGTGGCTTCACCACCTTTATCGCCAGTTTCGCGGAGCCTCATCCCATAGACGAAGCCGATTTCGAGCGGCTACTGTGGCAACAATTGCAAGCCCTGCATGACCTCGATGCACCGCTTCATGCATGGGACGCATCGGTTTCTTCCGACCCTGAAAATCCTGCTTTCTCGTTCAGTTTCGCAGGTCGTGCCTTTTTCATCATCGGTATGTCGCCAGCGAGTTCGCGTTGGTCGCGTCGTTTTGCGTGGCCTACGCTGGTCTTCAACGCGCACAACCAGTTCGAGCAATTACGCGAGCGTGGCAAGTTCAGGTCTATACGAGACACCATTCGCGCTAGAGAGACCGCTCTGCAAGGCAGTTATAATGATGCCCTGAGTGATTTCGGTGAGCAGTCCGAAGCGCGACAATATGCAGGACGCGCCGTCGAGCAAGATTGGCGTTGTCCATTCCACGCTCATTCATAATTGGAGACATGTATGCAAATTTTGACACAGTATCATATTGAACCACAGAGCGGCGTTGGGTTTCGGCTCAAAAAAGGGCAGCGTTTGCGCGTTATTGACCCACAGGGAGAACAGGTATCAGACCTCATGGCCTTTGCTGATGGGAATACAAGCGAATGGCTTTCCTCTGGTCGCAGCATAGACTACAACAATACTATCTATCTGACCACTGGGCATATCCTGTACTCGAATAAGAGCAACCCGATGTTCACCATTCTTGAGGACAAGGTTGGACGCCACGATTTCCTTTTGACTCCCTGTAGTCCCGAAATGTTCAAAAAACTTTATCACTATGAGGGCTATCATCCCAGTTGTTTTGAGAATCTGGCTAAAAACCTTGCGCCCTTTGGTATCGAAGGAAGCAGTATTCCCACCACCTTTAACATCTTTATGAACGTTCTAGTGCTTCCGAATGGAGAATTGAAGATTGATCCACCGCCTTCGCGTCCGGGTGACTACATTCTCTTACAGGCAGAGATGGATTTGATTGTTGGTCTTACAGCTTGCTCCGCCGAGCTATCCAATAACGGCACGTTCAAGCCGATTGATGTTGAGATACTTGATTGATAATTATATGGCTTGTTGCACGGCTCCATAAAAAAATGAACAAGGGAGAAAGCGTTTGCATCGACCGCTGCGTCGCCAAGTTTGGTGAAG
>DAIQNC010000076.1:0-4339 GCA_036788655.1 Ktedonobacteraceae bacterium | reverse complement strand
ATGCACAAGGAAGAAAGCGTTTTTGTGATAGGATACCAGAAGGAGACGACAACAATGCCAGAGGAAACTATAACCATCGCTGGATGGTGGTTATCCAGCATGGCAAGCGCAAGGTTTGCCTGTAGAGGAGAACGTAAGGAAATAGAGGAATGTTCATTACCATCGTGTTAGTAGTCGTCGCGCTGGGCTTTGCATGGAATCTGGGTGTGCATTATACGGGGGCAGTCATGGGTATGCCCTATGCCGCCCGTTCCATTGCACTCTGGCCCGCGCTTCTGCTGATTGCCGTCCTGACCATTCTTGGAGCCACCTTTGCCAGCAGCGGAGTCGAAGCTACCGTAGGGCAACATATTATCAATGACCATTTCGTGAGAGTTCCTGATGCACTTGTGATTGTGCTTGCCGCCGGACTGCTAACACTGCTGTACAACTATTGGAAGATTCCAACGTCCACCATTCAGATTCTCGTCTTTTGTATTGTCGGTGTCGGGTTGGCTGGACATATTCCCATCTACTGGAATACCATCGGCAAACTGGCCGTTGTCTGGGTCACTGCTCCCATTGTCGCCTTTGTTCTTGGATTTCTCTTCACGCGCCTGCTCGACCTTGTTGTTCCCCGGAAGCTTGCTCATGCTTTGACACACATCCAGACCGAAGAGATGACACACAAGGTAGAGACACGGCACTGGTTCTCACGTGCTTTTCCTGGAGTCGCACTTGTCCAGCAAGCACTTCCTGCTGATGCTACCATTGCTTCTCACTTTACGATATTCGCGCTCTACCTGTTGCCTCTGTTGCTGGTCTTTGTGGGCATGGTAGCGTCGTTCGTCCTGGGAGCCAATGATGTCTCGAACGCAACGGGAGTGTTTATCCTTACACACCTGTTTTCCTATATAGTGGCAGGGTTGCTCGGTGGCATTGCGATGGCAATAGGCACGCTCACATGGGGGCGTCGTATTCTGCATACGGTTGCCTTCGATGTGGTGAAAATGGATCTCACAATGGCAAGTGCCGCTCAAGGTGTGCAAGCTCTTGTTGTGCTGGCTGCCGTGACTCAAGGGCTGTTCACTTCAATGAATCAAGCACTCATAGGCGCAATGGCTGGAACGGGGATGGCACGTGGGCGCGAGACCGTCCAGCGCAGACAGATTCTAGGGATTCTTCGAGGATGGCTCATCGGGCCACTCTCTGGCATGGTTCTGGCATTCACCCTCGAATGGCTGAGCCGCTACGTGCTTCATCTTCGCTGAAAATAGCCTCACCGAACGTCGTCGGTCTCATACCAGGGCATAATAAATGAAGACACCTACAGAACATTGCCACGGAAGAGGCTAATCTGTCCGCAGTGTTCGCGTTTATGCCCGTAGAACGCATAGACGATAAAGTCGTCGAGGGAATAGTCCAGTCCGTACCAGGGAATGGTTCCATTATGCCGCCGTGTCTCTTCGGGAATTTGTGTGATGAGCGACATGACCTGCGAATTGGCGTCGTCGTATTCTGCCAGTACCTCCATCGCGGTTTTGCCTTTGCGAGCGTCTACCTCTGAATCGTTGAATTGTGCGTTGGCTTCGGTAAATTTAGTCAGGTAAGGTGTAGTTGCTGAGGGAGTAGAGGTGTGATTCTCGTTCTCGACAATGCCTGTCAAGACCTCTTGCAATACATGCTCAAAGGATGCGAGGTGAGCGATGATATCTTTGATCGACCAGATGCCACACGCTCCGGGTTTCTCCCATGCTGAGTCAGGAAGATCGTATACGGATTGTTGTACGGTTCCATGACCATATTTCAAAACATCAACTGTGTTCATTAGTATTTCCTTTCTTATTGTAATTCAGTGGGCCGTAACTGCGTATCGGCCTGTTTGCCGATGCGGATAACAAGGTCTACCAGTGCTTCGATATCCTCTAATGAGGTGCGGAAGTTCACGATACAGGCGCGTAACAGGAACATATGCTGGATAACGGCGTTAGAGATGAAGGCTTCGCCGCTCCTCTGTATGCGCGTCAGTATTTCCGTGTTGAGTTGGTTCAGGTAGCTTTCAGCATCGACCAGTTCCATGTTCAGATTGGTTGGCACATAGCGGAACGTGGTGATGCTAAGATTTTGTGTGAATGCCTGTAATTCCGGTTGTTTGTCAATGAGTCGATAAAGTTCCTGAGAGAGCGTGATATCGTCGGACATCATACGTACATAGCCTTCTCGTCCAACTTGCCGCAATGCCAACCAGACCTTTAACGCTCGAAATCCACGCGAGTTCTGTAAGCCATACTCGTAGTAGTCAACCGTGCGTTCACCCGTATCATCAAAGTGATAATATGACGGATGATGAGAACTGAAAGCATCGCGCAATAACGCAGCGTTTCTTACCAGGACGCATCCTGCCTCAAGCGGAGCATACAACCACTTGTGAGGATCGATAGCTACCGAATCTGCGTCACGAATCGCTTTGAGTTCTGGTGATACCGCTATGCCTTCGTTATTGTCTAATAACAAAGCAGCGAGACCGCCATAAGCTCCATCGACATGAAACCACAGATTATATTCTCGACAAATGGATGCGATTTCGGAGAGTGGATCGACTGTACCTGTGCTAACCGTTCCTGCCGTGCCAACGACGAGAAATGGTCTGTTTCCTGCGGCGATGTCTTCCTGTATTTGAGTACGTAGTGCCTGAGTATTCATTTTCTGCTGACCATCGACAGGTATCCAGCGAATGGCGTCGAGTCCCAACCCGAACAAATCGGCGGCTTTATGAATCCAGGTATGTGTCTCGATGGATGTATAGAGGCATAACTTGCCACCATCGTCGCCAGCCAGACCTTCAGTGCGTATATCCCAGGTCGCTTTTGCCTTCCGCGCTGTCAGCAGACCGACGAAGTTGCCCATATTGCCACCACTGACCATAATACCACTGCAATCGGTTGGATATCCGATCATTTCAGCAAGCCAGCGAATGGTCTGCGCCTCAATCTCGGTAGCAATGGGCGCAAGATTCCAACTGCCAATATTCGAGTTGACCGCCGATGCCAGCAGGTCTCCCAGCGCACCAATAGGAGATGCGGATGATGTTATCATGCCCATAAAGCGTGGATGACCATTGAAGAGCGAATGCTCAAACAACAGGTGCGCCGTGTCTTCTAAGAGAGTCCGTGCATCTATACCATCTTCGGGAAGTGAACCCATGCCGAGTGCCTCACGCACTACTGCTGGTGCTTCATGAGGTGCGACGGGACGTTCAGAAAGCGTGCAGATAAATTCAGCGATTTCATCTACCACGCGGTAGCCTGCTTTGCGGAACTCGCTGGGAGTCATTTCGAGCGGAGCAATACGATATCGTAGTCTATTGCCGTCCATACATTATCTCCTGATTCTTTATCCTTCTGCATCAGATATTAGAGTACCGGATAGTAGAATGAGTAACAAGCGAGGATGCAACTGCTATGGGCTGCATCCTTTTGTTCGACGATAGTTGAAGATGCGAACAGAGCATTGTTCGTGTATTAACACCCTCTTACATCGGCTCATCAGGATTAGTCTGCATGAAAGGAGACTTTCCAGCAGCGAATCTGATTAGCAGACACGTGCCAGCAGCTAGGACCGACAGTAACACCTCCGGGGCCAGTATCAGGCCCTGTGGGTCCGCCACTGGTTGTGCCTCCACCTGTTATTTCACCACCTGTCGTACCACCCGTTGAAGTACCAGGGTGTATACTCCCTACTCCCACTTTGACAAGTTGTGCCTCTAGCTCGGCATGAGAAAGTGTACGCACACCATAGGGAGCATATGTCGTCAGGAGATTCTCCACGAGTCCATTCGCCAGCCTATAGGTTTCTTCACTCACTTCGAGAACGCCGCCCTCTGGACCTGGATCACCACCATGGATAGCAAACCACAGCGCGAGTATCCATGAGATATCCAGTTCATGCTCTAAATTCACCCGCAAGTTCATACGATAACCTCCCTGTGTTTGAGTAGTTTCATTGTTTACAAGCTACATCGCCGCACTACAAGCGCGATAAATCGCCTCACTACAAATTGGTTCATCGTAGCCCTTCAAACAAATCGTGTTCCGTCTGGCGTCTACCGTTGACTCGGCTAAAGACACGGTAGAATGTAAGTGTATTCCAGAGTGTTTTCTGTTGCGCCTCTGATGTATCCTTCAAGCGGTTATATGCCGCAAGCTGCGAACGATGACAACTGATGGCCTGCCATATCTTGTCTGCATAGGCTTCGGTGTCGATCTTCGTGGTGATAGCCCACTCAGGCCAACCCTGTGCATGGCGTTCAACGCCGTCAACGTGCATGACCAGTTCGACGAAGACCGATTGGTAGACATCG
>DAIQNC010000075.1:5768-10201 GCA_036788655.1 Ktedonobacteraceae bacterium | reverse complement strand
CAGTGGCGCGGCACTGTTCGTGAAATCCTGCCAGTAGCCGGTAAGCAGGTGTTCGGGTAGGCCACCCGGACACGATGTACAGGGAGTTGGTGTGAAGGATGGCGTCGGGGGTGGGGTTGGGGTTGAGGTTAGCGTTGAGGTGGGCGTTGGCGTCTTTTTCGCCCCAGCGTTTCTCGCCGCAAAGGCGGGTGCTGACTGGTTGAAGAAGACGAGTGTGCCAACGCTTCCCAGGAGCAATAGTAGGAGAAGAGCAAAGACGAGTGTGTAACGAACAGAACGAGACATGGCACATCTCCTTGCGACAAGGCGCGAAACTGTCGTTCTTCTCGAACGAGGCTGATTGATCCACATTGGTCAAAGAATGGTTTGATGAACGATCTGCACATCTAGCGTGAAGAGAGAAGGTATGCGATCTTCATCCCAAGCATAAAAGATGATGGTCTTCTTGTCAAGATGTCTATACCATTAGACAGGGCTTCGCAAAAGTGAGAGAGGGGATGAAAATTCTCACCAGGCCGCGGCCTGACTCTCAGCACGTGGATCGGCTCCTGCCTGCATCACTCCCGTCGCCGTATCGAACGTGATACCCTGTGCGTAGCCCATCTCCGCCTCCCACGCACCTAGTTCTTCGACGCGGTGTCCGCGTTGGCGCAAGTCCTGGAGCGTTTCCTGTGGAAACCGATTCTCGACCCGCAGAGTCTGGACGCCACCGGCCTCTGCGTGTATCCAGCGCGGCACCTCTATCGCCTCCTGGATGTTCAGCCCGAAACGCGCCACGTCTGTATAGACCTGCAAGTGAATTTGCGGTTGCCCATCACCGCCCATCGTCCCGAAGACCATCGCTGGTCGCCCATTCCGCAGTGCCATCGACGGAATCAAGGTGTGCAGCGTGCGTTTGGCGGGAGCCAGTGCATTCGCCGAGGTAGGATTGAGCGAGAAATATGCGCCTCGATTTTGTAGCGCGATGCCCGTCTCGTCCACCACCAAGCCACTGCCAAAGCCCATATAGTTACTTTGGATGAGCGATACGACGTTCCCATCTCTGTCAGCCGCGCACAGATACACTGTATCACCGCCAAAACTGCCGGGCGCGACGGAGGATTGCGCCCGTGCGGAATCGATGCGCGACTGCCTCTCTCTCAGATACCCTGGATCGAGCAGCACCTTCGGATCGACGCGCATGTGATCGGGGTCGGTCAGATAGGCGTCGCGATCTGCAAAGGCCAGCTTCTTCGTCTCGACCTCCAGGTGAACGGTGTTCGCGGAGAGTGGGCTGTCGCCCAGAGGCAACCCCTCCAGGATGCCGAACATCTGCAAGGCAGTCACCCCCTGTGTATTGGGAGGCAGTTCGTAGATGTGCAGCCCGGCGAACGGCACACCCAGTGGCGTGACCCACTCACTCTGGTGTGCAGCCAGGTCCTCACGAGTGATCAACCCTCCCTCGCGGGCAAAAAACGCAGCGATCTGTTCAGCGACCTCTCCCCGGTAAAACGTCGCCGCGCCATCCCTGGCAATGGCCCCCAGTGTCCGCGCCAGGGTGGGGAAACGGATGATGGCTCCAATAGGCGGGACCGAGCCGCCGGGGAGGAAGTGCGTGTGCCAGGAGCGATGAATCCCTTCTCGCACGCTCATGCGTGCAAGTGCTGCGTGTAGAGCCGGCCCGATGGCGATACCCTCTTCGGCAGAAGAAATGGCCGGAGCGAGTGCCTGGGCCAGACCCAGGCGGCCAAAACGCCTCTCGGCCTCATCCCATCCATCAGCGCAGCCCGGCACAGTGACCGTATGAATGCCCTGTACCGGCATGGCTGTATAGCCCAGGTCGCGGTAACGCTCGATGGTTGCCATGCGTGCCGACCGCCCACTCCCGTTGAGTCCGTAGAGTCTCCCACTGGTCGCCTCATAGATAAGCATAAAGACATCGCCGCCCAACCCACAGACGAATGGGTAGACGACCTGAAGCATAGCACTGGCCGCCACCGCTGCGTCGAGGGCGTTGCCTCCGGCTTTCAGCAGTTCCAGCCCTGCTTCAGCCGCCAAGTAGTGAGGTGCGACCACCATCCCACGCCGGGCGAAGATAATGGGACGATGCAAGAAGGGTGTCTTCATAGTTAACTCCTGTCTGCTTGTGTTGAGAGTGCATCTTTCGGTCTCTCGTACTTCGGGCGTATTTCTTTAGGAATCTCATTTTTATGATCAACAGCCGCCTGCTCTTGTATATCCTTTTCACTGGTCGCCAGATGGCTGCTCACCACATGCACCATCGTTGCCAGATCATAGGGGGTGACATGGACTCCAGAGGCAAAGAATGCGTTGACCTCAGCACCGAGAAACAAAATCATCGCAAAATAATAAAAGAAGATGAGCAAAATGAGCAATCCAAGAGCACCATCAAAGCTTTTCAGAAAGGAGACGGCATACAGAGGAAAGAGGGCGAGATATATTTCAAGGAGGACAGCCGCTACTATTGCTCCGAGCCAACTGCGACGAAAGCTGATTTTCTGATTCGGTACGACAATATAAATGACCTGGAACAACAGATACGAGGATACGAAACCTCCTACAATACCTCCTAAGCTGAAGAGAAAACTGCTCCCAGGAACCATAGCAAGTGAGGTGTGTTTCAACAGAGAGAAAACCAGCGCAGGGGCAGCAGAACCAAAAACCATGATGGGGACGAGGACTACAAAGACCAGTAACATGACCAGAGCCATGACATTCTGACCGATCACTCCACGAGGGCGTACATGATAAATGATGTCAAGTGTTCCCTCCATAAAGAGAAAGAGGCGTGACCCATTAAAGAGGGCGAAAATGATGGCAATGATTGCCAGAAATCCCGCGTTATTCTTGAGCTGACGTACAGCAGCATTCAGGATGACTTGCGCTCCCGTGACGGATGTCAGGGTATTCACGATGTATGTTCTGATCTGGTCATAGGCTTGAGCGTCTAATGAGCCGAGGAAGAAGCCAAGAAGAGAGAGCAGTGCGATGACAATGGGGAATGTCGCCAATATCAAGTTATATGCCAGCCCTGCCGCGTTATGCCATAACCAGTCATTGTTGAACTTCGTCCAGAATGCCACGAGAGATGTCGTCTCTTTTCGCAGAATCGATACAAAGCCGGAGATCTTTTGCGCTTTATGATGTGCTTGCTTCTCGTGTGATCTTGTTTCCATACAAAATGCATCCCTGCTTTCAGACTGACGCGATAAAACATACTCTTCTGTTCTTTGTACTGCACGTTCTTCCGTGTTCTGGAGTTTCAAGCGTTGTGTTCATGCTCCCTCAACTGGAAGAAGGGGACACCTGGCCCTTGCTCTGCTGCAAAGCCGGCTCTGCTCTACTGCAAAGTCACAAGTTACAGGTATACCCTTTATACAGATGCTTTAGCCTTCGAGGAGCAGCGTTTCCGGGTCTTCGAGGAGTTCTTTGACACGCACAAGGAACTGTACCGCCTCACTCCCATCTACGATACGATGATCGTAGGAGACAGCGACGTACATCATTGGACGAATGACGACCTGCCCATTGAGGGCAATTGGGCGTTGCTCTATCTTGTGCATACCAAGAATACCCACCTGTGGCCCATTGAGAATAGGTGTCGAGAGGAGCGAGCCGAACACGCCACCATTGGTGATCGTGAATGTGCCACCCTGTAGTTCCGCGAGTGTAAGCGCATTATTACGCGCTCGCTTCGCTAAATCCGCAATCTCTCGCTCAATCTGGGCAAAACTCTTTGTATCGGCATCACGCAGAACAGGAACGACAAGCCCTTCCTCTGCACCAACCGCGATACCAATATCGTAGTAGTGTTTCAGAATCATCTCATTGCCTTGAATCTCCGCATTCAGTCGCGGAAATGCTTTGAGCGCACCAACAACTGCCTTTGTGAAGAACGACATGAAACCGAGAGAGACTTGATGGCGTTCCTTGAATGCGTCTTTACGGCGGCTACGTACATCCATAATAGCCGTCATATCGACTTCATTAAAGGTAGTTAGCATCGCAGCGGTATGTTGAGCCTCGACGAGCCGCTGTGCAATGGTTTGGCGGCGTCTCGACATACGAACACGCTCCTCACGCACCTCACGCCCCCGTGAAGTTGGCGGAGTAGAGGTCGCCTTTCCATTACTTGCTGTTTCCACAGTTTGCGGTTGCAACACCTGTATTGGTGGTGAAGGTGGTGTATGTGCGGGTGTAGGGGCAGCCGCCTGAGCCGCAGGTGCTGCACTTCTTGAAGCGTTCTGTTCCAGATATTGAATCACATCATCCCGTGTGACGCGCCCATGAGGACTGGTAGATTGTACCTGCGCAATATCAACATTATGCTCTGATGCGATGCGTCGTGCAAGCGGAGATGGCGGACGTTGCCCAGCCGCCGCAGACAGGGAGCCAGTCGCCTGTCTTAGCGGTCCTGTTAATGTTCTGCTTAT
>DAIQNC010000075.1:0-5758 GCA_036788655.1 Ktedonobacteraceae bacterium | reverse complement strand
ACGTTGCATCTCACCCGTCTGTCCTCGTGATGGCGACTGAACGGGCTGTTGAGCAACAGGTTGTGCTGATTGGCGGTTGGGTGCAGCCTGTTGTTGCTGTACAGTCATTGGTGTAGGAGCTGGTTGTGCTGGCTCAGTATGAGGCGGAGAACTCACCGATGGTTGCGCTTCGACAGGATTTGACGACGTTGACGCACTGCCCGTCGTCTCGTTGGCAGCCGCAATGACACCCAGGACTTCACCAACAGCAACGGTATCACCTTCATGCTTCAATACCTGTTGCAAGACTCCTGCTTGCTCGGTGTTCACCTCAACATTCACCTTATCGGTCTCTAACTCGACGAGAGCTTCGCCGCTTTGCACGGTGTCGCCCTCTTTTTTGAGCCAATTTGCAATTGTGGCATCAACAATAGACTCCCCAAGCGTGGGGACACGAATCTCAGTGGACATATTTTCCTCCGCGCTGACTCACCTCGATGTGTGTCGCGTCTGCAATTATGTGTTCTTGTTCTGCCATATACCAGTCCCAGAAGCCTGTTGCAGGGCTGGCATGAGCTGGGCGTGATATCACATTCACCTTTTCACCCGTCAATACAGAGAGACGGGGAGCAATATAGCTCCATGCGCCCATATTACGTGGCTCTTCCTGTACCCACAGAACTTCACGTGCATTGCTATAGCGAGCAATAACGCGCTTCAATGCCTGTTCTGGGAAAGGATAGAGTTGCTCGACGCGCACAATGGCAATGTCAGGTGTTGTCTCTTTCTGCTGTTGGGCAAACAAATCAATCGAAATCTTTCCAGTACAAAGCACGATGCGCTGAATATTCTCAGCATGGACACGTGCCTTCTCATCGTCTATCACTGTCTGGAAGGTTCCCTGTGCTAAATCGTCCAGATGCGATGAGGAGAGCGGATTACGCAACAAGCTCTTTGGTGTCATGACGACAAGTGGACGAGGATGCAGTTGCAGGTTGGCTGCCTGACGGCGCAGCAGGTGAAAGTATTGAGCTGATGTAGAGCAATTGACAACCTGCCAGTTATCCTCTGCTGCTAGCTGTAAGTAGCGTTCAAGACGTGCGCTCGAATGCTCTGGCCCTTGCCCTTCATATCCATGAGGCAAAAGCAAAACGAGTGACGAGGATTGTTTCCATTTTGCCAAGCCAGAGGAGATGAATTGATCTATGATGACCTGCGCCACATTCGCAAAATCTCCAAATTGTGCCTCCCACAATACCATTGAGTCGGGAGCATGGACACTGTAGCCGTACTCGAAGCCAAGTACACCTGACTCGCTGAGTGGGCTGTTATAGATGGAGAACGAAGCACGGGAGTCCGACAGGTGTTGTAACGGCACATAGCGTTCTTCATGCTCCTGACTATGTAAAACGGCATGGCGGTGGCTGAATGTTCCACGCTCACTATCCTGTCCTGTTAAGCGTATCGGTGTGCCATCAGCGAGAATGGAGGCAAAGGCAAGTGCTTCAGCCTGCCCCCAATCAATGCCACCCTCTGAACCCAGCGTATTTGCGCGTCTTTGTAAAGTACGAGCAAGTTTTGGATTGGGGCTAAAATCTCTGGGCCATGTGAGCAATTCCTGGTTCCAGTGCGTTAACTGTTCTGCTGAAACGTTTGATGCCGATGCTACCTCGATGCTATGCCCATTCGCGCCTTCTTGCTCTGTGGGGTCTGTCTGATAGGCACCACTATCTGCATCGCGTTTTGCCTGTTCAAGTACCGCGAAGGCATCCTGCAACATTGCATCGGATTCCTCTTTCGGCACAAGCCCTTCTCGTTCAAGGCGTTGGGCAAACAGTTCACGCACCGTTGGATGTGAACGAATAACATCATACATCTGAGGTTGCGTGAATGCGGGTTCGTCACCCTCGTTATGTCCCCATCGTCGATAGCCAACGAGGTCAACAAGAATATCCTTATGGAAATTATCGCGGTAGGCATGAGCGATGCGAACGGCTGTCAGGCAAGCATACGGATCATCAGCATTCGCGTGGATAATGGGTATCTCGAAACCTTTTGCGACATCACTGGCAAAGTGTGTTGAACGACTATCTTCTGGCCCAGCCGTAAATCCTAGCTGATTATTTACGATGATATGAATAGTTCCACCAACCCAGTAGCCGCGCAACTGCCACAGGTTCATCGTCTCAGCAACGATACCCTCACCGGGGAACGCGGCATCACCATGAATAAGAATTGGAAGCGTATGGTCAACATCGAGTAGGGGTGGGCCAGTAACGGAGCGTATCTCCTGAGCCGCACGAGTCATACCTTCAATCACTGGATTGACAAACTCAAGATGACTGGGGTTAGGTGCAAGCACTATCTTCAAATCAACATGAGATGTTCCTTCACCGAGAATATATTCAGCACCGAGGTGATATTTGACATCTCCTGTCCAGCCAAAGCCGAAGGTATCGGTCAGTGGAACACCCTCTTCCCGTTTGGCATGTCCAAACTCGGTCAGAATAGCTCCATATGGCTTCTCAAGAATGTGTGCCAGGACGTTAAGACGCCCACGATGTGCCATACCGATAATCAATTCGCGTGTTTCAGAGTCGATAGCGGCATGAATAATCTCATCAAGCAT
The DNA here is from genome assembly GCA_036788655.1 of Ktedonobacteraceae bacterium. Taxonomy (GTDB): domain Bacteria; phylum Chloroflexota; class Ktedonobacteria; order Ktedonobacterales; family Ktedonobacteraceae; genus JBBQVS01. The sequence continues at coordinate 3,150 of DAIQNC010000075.1, read as the reverse complement.
AGGGATGAGTGCATCCGTTCCCTCAATAGAAAATCGCTTTTGACCCGGAAAGGTTTGATGCAGGTAGCGTTCAAATGCCTCGACCTGTGTTAACCGTTTGAGCAATTTACGTGCCTCAATAGGATTCGGCATACTATGATAGAGTCGCAGTCCAACGGCATCACGTAGCCATTGGCGTTCAGCAGGAGATTTGACCTGATCGAACTCGTAGCTTATCGTCCCAGAGTACATATCGCGCAAGGTTTGAATAGCTTCAAGAGCATTTGCAGCCCCTTCCGCAGAGTGTCCACCCACGACATTCGGCGGCAGATGCGCTAAATCCTCATCCGTCAACCCATGCGTCTCTGACAACAATGCAGGGTCGCCGAGTGGTTCGCTGCCAAGTGGATCAAGACGCGCCCCAAGATGGCCTCTTTCGCGAATCGCATGAGCAAGAGCAGAAGCAGCAACAATCTGTGATACCTGTGGCGCAACACCCTCATTTACAGGTTGAGGCATGTCTGTTTGTAATGGTGCATCTGCCTGTTGCAAAGACGATGAAGATAGGGCAAGGGTATCTACAGTGCGTGGACGCGCCTCTGTGGAAGCATGGTCATTGTGACCATTCTGCAACCAGGAATCGAAGACCGCACGTGTCTCCGTATCAATCGACGAAGGATTTTGAAGATAACGTTCATAAAGATCGAGTACATAGCCCGCATTCGGCCCATAAAAACTTTCAATATCGTACATGCATGTTCCTTTATTAAAGAATACTCCCAATCCACCTCGGCCTCTTCCATTGCTAACCACAACTACGTGGATTGCCGTTACTCCATTATACGACTTCTCGCCCCATAAATGATAGTCTCATGCGTATAATATGGAGACATTTCCTATTCTCTCTCATGGTATGAGACACCAATGTATACTACACACTGATGTTTCGCGCTAAAAAATGATTGACATAGTATATGTAATCCTGTACAATAGAAGCACACAAATTGCTATACAGAGAACGGATGCAGTGACGGAGAAAGTAGGCTTACAGTACCTGTCGTAGAGAGTTCGGGGTTGGTGTAACCGGACACAGATCGTAAGCTGAAAATCACTCCAGAGCAGTTCGCCGAAAATACAAGTAAGCCGAACCGGAACCTTCCCGTTACCACGAAGGCATGTATACCACAATTCTACATATTCTATATGCATGATGTGGCGTACAGCGAACCAAGTGAGCCTATACATTACTATGTTTTCGTATCGCGAAATACGATGGTAATGTATGGCTAATGAGGGTGGTACCGCGAGAGTTCCTCTCGTCCCTTGCGTGGACGAGGGGTTTTTTATTGTTTTAATCAACCCTGTAGGGGACTTAATTTATTACGTCCAATTTATCACGCCTAATAGTGAGGAGCCTCGACAATGAAGACAAAGCTACTCTACCATGAGAATAGTTTCACCTATGAGTGCAGCGCACAGGTAGTCGCGGTTGAGGGTGACGAAATAGCTCTGGATGCAACCGTTTTCTATCCTGGCGGCGGCGGTCAAATGGCTGATCGTGGCATCATCACGTGGGAAGGACAGGAGGCCAGCGTTGTTGCACTCAATAAGCGTGATAATGTGGTCTGGCATACGCTCGATTACATTCCTCCTGCCGTTGGCACACAGGTAGTAGGCACGATTGATTGGAACCTTCGCTACAAAATGATGCGAACACACACTGCGCTTCACATTCTTTGTGGCATCATCTGGAAAGAGTTTGGCGTACAGGTAACGGGTGGTCAAATGTACCCTGACCGCGCTCGCATGGATTTTTCGATGGAGAATCTGGATAAAGAGCGCATCGCATACATTGAGCGTCGTATCAACGAAGCGGTTCAGGCAGACTATCCAATTCAAGTATATACACTGCCACGTGAAAAGGCATTCGCTATTCCAGACCTTGTACGCACAAAGATTAATTTGCTGCCTCCGCAGATTACCGAAGTTCGCATTGTTGAGATTGTCGGCCTCGATTTGCAAGCTGATGGTGGTACACACGTCAATCATACAAAAGAGGTCGGTGGTATCAAAATTACGAAAACTGAAAACAAAGGTCGCATCAATAAGCGGCTAGAGATTGCGCTAACCAACTCGCCGATTGTACCTGATGAACAATAACTAATCGTGCCTATTGTATTCTATTCCATTTTTATATTCGCTATTATGCTCCTGTTCGGGAGCCAAAACATCAGAGGAGGATGCTGTGTCGGTTAAATCAACCGTTTTCCAACCAGTTACCGCCGCAGACCGTGTAGATTATCCTAAATTGGAGCAAACTATCCAGAAGTGGTGGGATGCACAGAATGTGCGGGAGCAGTACCTGCATCGCAATGACCAGAGCGAACGCCGCTACTCGTTTCTGGATGGCCCCATCACGGCAAATAATCCGATGGGCGTACATCATGCATGGGGGCGTACCTATAAAGACCTGTACCAACGCTTCAAAACGATGCAAGGCTACAAGCAACGCTACCAGAATGGTTTTGACTGTCAGGGTCTCTGGGTCGAGGTCGAGGTCGAAAAACAACTTGACCTCAAGTCGAAGCGCGACATCGAAGAGTTCGGTATCGCGGCTTTCGTAGACCGTTGCAAAGAGCGCGTGTTTACCTTCGCACGTGTGCAAATGGAGCAATCTATCCGCCTCGGTTACTGGATGGATTGGGGACACGACTACTATACACTTTCTGACGAAAACAACTATACCATCTGGTACTTTCTGAAAAAGTGCAGAGAACGTGGCCTCATCTACAAGGGACGCGACGTGATGCCCTGGTGTCCACGCTGTGCCACTGGTCTCTCGAATATGGAGATAGAGTCAGAGGGGTATCGAGAGATAACGCATCTGAGTCTGTATGTGCGTTTCCCGTTGAAGGATCGCCCGCACGAATACCTGCTAGCATGGACAACGACGCCCTGGACGCTGGCTGCGAACGTTGCCGCCGCCGTTCATCCCGACCTTGCCTATGCAAAAGTCGAGCAAGATGGCGCATTCTACTACCTGGCGGAAAAACTGCTTCCTGTCCTCAAAGCTCTCAAGGGACGTGATAAAGGCGATTATCACGTCGTCGAAACGCTCAAGGGCAGCGATATGGTGGGTTGGCAATACACGGGACCATTCGACGAACTCCC
>DAIQNC010000074.1:5676-10259 GCA_036788655.1 Ktedonobacteraceae bacterium | reverse complement strand
ATTGCTACGCCACGTGCTTGCCCGACGGTCATGGCCGTTCGCGCATTCTTCGCAAAGAACAACTCCTCCATTGCTGCCTCATTTGGTTGATAGGTAGCAATGATGTTGCTCAGATTGTCATAGATGACCTGTAAGCGTTGCGCGAGCGGCATTGTAGCAGGCGTGGTGATGACATCGCAGACGAGCATGTGCAAATCGCTTCCCGTCGCCTTGACAACGGCATAGCCTACGATAGCTGTGCCGGGGTCAATACCAAGAGCGATACGCTCCTTTACGGCTTCGCCTCTTGAAAATGATATGTTTTGCATCGTTTTCTACACTCGTTTCCTCTGACGGAGCCGCTAGTATATGCATCGCATCGCTCTCGCACATGTTTTCTACGTTCAGTTTCCGTATGTGTATCAGGTTCTTGCACCTTCCCTGTTAGCTACAGGTAGGTGTTGGCAAATTCCTCGGAGAAATCGGCGTTTGAGTACACATTTTGTACATCGTCGAGGTCTTCGAGCTTCTCAATCATCCGAATAACCTGATGAGCCGTTTTCTCATCGGTAAGCTCGATTTTCGTTTTAGGAACCATCGTACTTTCGGATTTGATGACGTGATATTGCTGCGCTTCCAGTTTCTCGCGTACATCTTCAACAACTGAGGGGTCGGTGTAGATGGTAAGTATCTCGTCACCTTCGTTGGTAGGCTCTACATCATCCGCGCCCATGTCGATTGCTTCGAGCGATAGCTCATCGGCGTCGTGTCCCTGTAGCTCAACCTCGATGATGCCTTTGGCCTCAAACAACCAGTCCACACATCCATTCTCACCCATGTTCCCACCGTTACGATTGAAGGCGTTACGAACCTCAGCAACGGTGCGGTTACGGTTCTCGGTTAATGTCTGGACGATGACAGCTGTTCCGCCAGGGCCATAGCCTTCGTAGGTAATGTCCTCCAGATTGTTTCCTTCACCACTCCCAAGTGCGCGTTTGATGGTGCGATCAATGTTATCCATTGGCATGTTTGCATCACGTGCGCGTTGCACGGCAAGACGTAGACGGGCATTCGCGTTCGGATCGCCACTTCCTCCTTCACGTACCGCGACGACGATTTCACGTCCCAGGCGCGTAAAAAGCTGCCCACGCCGTGCATCGTTGACACCCTTCGAGCGACGAATCTGCGCCCATTTTGAATGACCTGACATAACAACTACTCCTCTGTCTGTTCTGACAAATAGCTATCGTTCTGAATTGTATCACGACATCCTCGCTCCTCACGCAATTGATGAGAGCCGCGTGGTATACTCTAAATGCTGAGAAGAGCAACGGATGCAATCGTTTTTCGCTATTGTAACACGAAGGTCTATTCAGCGTCGAGGGGTAGATGTTCCTGGTTCTTTATCCTTCGGAATGCAACGATATCGCTCTGTATAACGTGATGAGTAGCAGCGACCTCTCAGAGAGTATGTGCTATTTCCGGGTAGCAGAGGCAGATGTGTTAGGACTAGACGAAAGATTATGTACAGTATTTACATCACCTCATGTCCTACGAGCGTATATCTCATTCCATCACCGAGCCTATGAAGGGAATGTCCAGCGGTATGAAGCAAGTGCCTCGTCTCTCGATTCGAGAGCAGTTAGTTCTCAACGTATTGTGGTTTTCCATCAATTTACAATATGCAGCTTTATTACCTGTGGTCATTCCAACGCAGATTTTGCTCTTTGTTCCTTCTGGTTCCGGGCAGGTGGGCGATGCTCAACAGGCGACATTCCTGGGCTGGCTCTCGACGATAGCCTCTGTCATCTCCCTCTGTATGCCACCGCTCGTTGGTACACTTTCAGACCACACAACGCTGAAATTTGGACGTCGGCGTCCCTATATCGCTATTGGCGGCTTGTTGTTGCTATGTAGCACACCATTTCTCGTTTCATCAATCAATGTCTTTATTTTTCTCATAGGTCTCTCGCTGCTACATCTGGGGAATAATGTCCTGACTCCCGCCTATCAAAGTCTTGTGCCAGACCTCGTGCCGAAGGATCAGCGTGGGGAAGCATCAGGCTATGTGGGTGGAATGACGATTCTCGGAAATGTTGCGAGTCTGGGATTGGCAGCGATACTGCTGGGTGGAACGAATCAAAATTCATACAGCAGGAGCGTCATTCGCGCTCATGCCAGTATTTATTACATCGTTGGCGCAATAGGTTTAGTTCTAGCTATCCTCATTACACTTGTCTTCGTGCGTGAAAGACCCCATGCAACCGAGAAGTCTTCGCTTGAAAGCGGAGAGAGGTTTCTCACCAGATTCGCTCGCTGGTTTGAACATGGCTGGAAAACTCCCTGGCATTCGTACAACTTTGTCGTTGTGTTCCTGACGCGCTCCTCGATTATGCTAGGTCTTGCCCTGTTCATGACGTATGTTGAATACTATTTCGCACGAGTCCAGCATATCACGAATTTTGTACAGGTAACGGCAATCGTCGCGGTGCTAGCTCTGGGTGGCGGCGTTGTGAGTGGCGTCATATTTGGCATCCTCTCCGACCATTTGAAGCGACGTGCGCCCGTCGTGTGTGTGGCTACGTTGTGTATGAGCCTTGCATCGCTCGCGTTTGTGATAACATCTGCAAACCTTATCAACTGGCTCTGGCCTCTGGGCGTGGTATTTGGACTGGGCTACGGAGCGTATACGAGCGTGGACTGGGCCTTATCCGTCGATGCCTTGCCGTCGTTGGAAGAGGCAGGTGAAAGTCTGGGTGTATGGAATGCCACTATGAACTTACCTGCCATTATTGCGCCCCTGCTTGGTAGTCTCATCATCAATATCGCTGATAGATTTGGACAAATCGCGTTAGGCTATCGTCTTGTCTTTCTGGTGGCTTCCATCTTTCTCATCGTCGCTGCCATCTCTGTCCTGTTTGTAAGAGAGAAGCAGGAGAAACAGGCGTAGCAAAAAGAGTCAATCTCTATTTGTGAGAGGTAGCGCATTGCCATAGCGTGTGAGTAACGCTTTACGTGACATCCAGGCTTCTTGCGGATACGTTCCGTAGGTCGTTCCTTGAAGGAGACGTAGCCCACCCCGACGGTGATACAGGACGAGCAAACCCGTCATAAAGAAACGCTCAAAGTAGGCATGAATATTTTTGGGCGGCTGTCGCAACGTAAATCCCAGGCGTGGCGCACCTCGATAGAGCAATGTGACGCCATAGATTGCATGCGCATCGCCAGGAAAATCAGGCTGTTGTATCCACGTTGCGAGTGCCTTTAGATTTTGTCCAATGATGTGCATATATCTCCATGCAGGCGCATTCTCCTCTACTTCAAGAAATGCTCTATTACGGAAATGTATCTCAATAATGGGATCACCCTTTCCAACATGTGTTCCGTCGGGCAGGTCAATCGGCAAGCCATGAAAATGTGCGAGTCGTATTTCCAATAAATTATAGGGCGCATCAGGAACAGGCTGTAAATGCCATATCGAGTGCATCACGAATTCCCAGAAGGGCCAGAAGAGGAGAAAGCCACTTGCTTTTCCGGCGTGTGTCTGGAACGCAAGTTTCCATCCGAGATTGAGCCTTCTCTGCGTCTGTTTGAAAGAGATTGCCTCAAACGTGCTTTCCTTGCGCTCACGCACGAAGAGGATACCTATAGCAGCGAGAATAAGAAAGAGCGTGGCACATGCAAAGATGAGGCGATATCCTAACGCAGTTGATGCGTGGCCTTGAAGCAGAAGAATGATCAAACTACCAAGTAATGGTGCGATGACAGTAGGTAGCGTTGCTGAGGCACTCCACAATCCTAAATCTTTGCCTGCTGTCTCTATAGATGGTAAAGCATCGACGGATAAGGCCCAGTCCACGCTCGTATACGCTCCATAGCCCAGTCCGAACACCACGCCCAGAGGCCAGAGTGGGAAGCCGCCAGGAAAAACCACAAACGTGAATGCTGCAAGTGCCATGAACAGTGTTGCTACGCTCACTAAAGGCGCACGTTTTACATAATCAGAAAATATTCCCAGTATCAAAGCACTGAAAACAGCACCGAGCAATGCTAGAATAGCTACTGCCGCCGTTGCCTGGACGAAATTGGTTGCGTGTGTCACGTTCGCAAGGTAGTATTCGATAAACGTCATGAAGAGCGTCAAGCCCATCATAACAGCAAAGCGCGTTAAAAACACCACTGTGAAATTGTAGTCGCGCCAGGGCTTGATCCAGTTTCGTACAAACCAGGTGCGAAATTGAAATTTTAGTTTTGATTCAGCTTGCGCCAACGGATGAGGCTCCGCAAGAGGTACTTCGTGTACTCCTATTACGGTAACAAGCACCCCTAGCAGTAAGATGGCAACGGTACTGATGTAATAGAGTATCGCACCGCTTCGTATTGTGTTGATTGCCGTAGATTGTAAGCTCACCTGACCGAACAGCCATGCAGCGAGCGCGAGACTTCCTACATTGCCCAGAATAGTCATGAAACCTACATATCCCGATGCTGCACCTCGCTGCTCATTTGGAACAAGGTCTGGTATAAGCCCTTGATAACCTGCCGTGATGACATTTAACCCTACGAGCAAGATGCCCAGACCAACTATCAGTATGATGATGGTG
>DAIQNC010000074.1:0-5666 GCA_036788655.1 Ktedonobacteraceae bacterium | reverse complement strand
AGGTATGCTAATAAGCATAATGACAAACCCGATGATGATGTAGGGGCGGCGGCGACCCAGCGAACCGGGTGTATAGTCTGAAAGCAAACCAATCAGCGGTGGTATAAATAACGTGATAACAGCCCCTAATGCTGAGAGCCACGCAAGAAACGTGACCTGTTGAGCATTTCCCACCTGCCCAGGGGCCACAAAGAGTAGTATCTGCGTTGGAACTACTATCGGAATGAGTGCTGCTGATGGCAGGTTCAGTGCTAACCACAGGAAGTTAAGAACGAGTTGCCCTCGTACAGTCAGGCGACGAGGTGATGTATTCGAGTTCATGATAAATCGCTGACTAACTGTGATAAATACCTACGTTTTTCTAACGACAATAACATGGTTTCGTGTTGGTTAAACCATGTTGTGTACCGAACAAATCTTTGTTACTTATGTAACGTCTTTTTCTCTTTCGTTGTGTACAGCTACCTTCACTTATCCTCGTTGAGGAAATGTTTCGTATAGCCATTGCTCTACAACCTGATTGAATGCCTGCGATTGCTCTCGCATAACGTAGTGACCTGCATCAGGAATGATATGCAGTGTGGAACCCGGAATATGTTGATGCATGTATTGACTGTACTTCACAGGCGTTAATCGGTCATCTTCGCCACAAATAATGAGTGTAGGCAGGTGAATTTCCGAGAGACGCGACATCACATCAAAGATGTTACATGCAGAGAGGTCACGGTAGAGCGTGTTAGGTGCTGGTGTTTTCTGCTCTCGCATCGTCTCATCCGCAATGTGAGGGGGTGTTGAGCTAGCAAAAGCAAGTTCAGAGATACGTGGGGATGTTGTCGGCGATGCTTGCCGGGCATCTTCGAGCAGCGTCGGGTGAACGCGAAGTCTTGCCCCTGTTCCTACGAGCAGTAGGCCGCCGAGTTGTTGCCCATAATCCAGTGCCATAGTGAGTGCAACTCCGCCGCCGAGCGAATGACCTGCAATAATGGGAGCTTGCAGGTGCAATTCGTTTGTGACAATCTCATAAGCGGCCTGCGCGTATTGTTGCACGGTCACATCTGCATCGAACGTATCGGCACGTTCGCCGTGTCCTGGCAGGTCGATAGCGATGGCACGTTGTGGCCCCAGATGGTCGGTTTGCAGACGCCAGATACGCGCACTATCGCCAGAACCGTGAATGAAAACAATTGGATGACTCATACATACAACTCCTTCATGTTAGGGCGACCACAAGGGATCGCCCTGGCAAACCTCTTGCAATATGTCGCTGTGTGGGGTATTCTTCCCACAAATCATACTACAACATTGGCAAAGTATTCCACGTACATGAGAGTAGGAGACAGGCCATCGGTACTCACTCACGACAAGCGGCAGCACCACAGGCGGCCCGCCAGGGGCTAGGGCGCACCGGAGAACGTCTCGCCGCCGAGGAATTGACACGGCAGGGGTATCACGTTCTTGAGCGCAATTTTCGTTGCACATATGGAGAAATCGACCTGATTGCGGAAGAGGGAGACGAACTGGTATTCGTCGAGGTCAAGACACGTCGAGGAGCCGCATATGGTTTGCCCGAAGAGGCCGTTACGATACGCAAACAGCAAAAACTCGTTCAGGTTGCAACCTACTATCTTGACCTGCATCAGTGTGCAGAGCGAGCATGGCGTATAGATGTCGTCGCCGTACAGATGAGTACACAGGGGAAGCTAGAGGAGATACGGGTTCACCGATACGCAGTAACAGCATAGAATAGATATAAGTAAGCTATTCCTGAATATAGCTAGATGTAGCGAAGGAATAAAGGAGACGAGATGAGCGACTTTATAGAGTCAGCGAAGAGTTTTATGAACTCGGCGGTGAGCCGCACAAGTTGGGAAGCGCAGAAACAATTGCGTGTTCGTAGCAAACAGAGTGAATTGGACAAGCTGTTCGAGCAGCGCAAACAATTACTTGATGAATTAGGCAATGTAGCAATGACGCTGTATCAACAGGGAAGATTGACAGATGCACAGCTTTCACGCCTGTGTGCGAGCATCATGGAACTGGATCAGGATGCACGTACACGTGAGCAGCAGCTTCAAGAGATAAAGAACGAAGCATATCCTGCTGACCAGTTTGCTCCTGCGCCGACGACGAATTACACACCGCCATCGACAGCACAGCCTATGTCGCAACCAGCACAGCCCTATCAGCCGTATCAACCCGCGCAACCCGCGCAACCAGCACAGCAACCCACAAATGCCAGTACGCCGAATGCTCAAAACGCACCGAACGCGCAAGCCATGCGTCCATGCCCGAATTGTGGGCAGCCAGTGAGGACAAACGCGCTCTACTGTCGCAACTGTGGTACGAAGTTGCGCTAATGCGTGTAGGTATCCCACAAAAAATGCTATAATATGTATCACATTCACTCAATTCACCTGTACCGTGTTTTGATATTGGTTGGTTGGGTGGAGATTCATGATTTCTGAAAAGGAGATAGGGTGAGCAGTGCAAGAGCAAGAGGGAATGGTGTTGTCTGTTGTCAGTCATAGTCATGCACAGACGCAACAACTTGGGCAACATCTGGGCGAATTGTTGCAAGGTGGTGAATTGTTGCTGTTAGAGGGACAACTTGGCATGGGTAAAACGACCTTTACTCAGGGGCTTGCTCGCGGTCTGAGTATCACAGACACCATCAACAGCCCAACCTTTACGCTCTTGAAAGAATATGTTGGGTCATCTCGACCTGTTTCTTCTGCTTCCTCTGTGCCATCTCATCACGAACCTGCGTCACAAACCGGACGTATGCGAAGAAGGGAGAGGCGAAGCGAACGAGTTCATCGTAGACCTTCGCTCTATCACTTTGACCTGTATCGTCTCGAAGACCCGGAAGAGATGTTCGCGCTCGGCTTCGACGACTACTTTACCGATGCATCAGGCGTATGCGTCGTTGAGTGGGCCGATAGAGCAGAGGGGTTATGGCCCCGTGAAAGACTCGATATTCTTTTGCATCTGATGGGCGAAACTGAGCGAGGCCTCACATTTACAGCTTCTGGTACGCGCTACCAGAAGTTATTACAACAATTCCAAAAGAGTGCTTATGCGATTACTGGCTCTTGATACATCCACACGCTATGCCAGCATTGCCCTTGTTACCGAAGGGATCGAGGAAAAGGATGTTGGTGCGTCTGGTGAGTATGGCGAATATACCTGGTATACGGGAAACAATCATAACGTCGATATCTTTGAATATATGCAGCGTCTCCTCGATGAGAGCGATGTGACCTTTCAAGACCTCGATGGCATCTGTGTTGCGACGGGGCCAGGGTCGTTTAACGGTGTGCGTGTTGCGGTGGCGACTGCGAAGACATTAGCCTTCACACTACAAAAGCCACTGCTTGGCATTAGCACATTAGATGTGATTGCCGCGCAACAACGATATGCACCACAGCTTATCTGTGCCTTGTTAGAGGCCGGGCGAGGCGACCTCTACGCTGCATGTTATCGCTTCGCGTCACAGGTGGATGACACTGGAATGCTCGACTTCGCGCTCACCCGTCAGAGCGAGTATCTCATGTTGCCACCAACGCAAGTTGTGGAGCGTGTGTCTACACTGCTTACACCATCTGAAACGAGTACATCTCAAACATATGAAAGAGCTGACAGAGTGCTGTTCTGTGGTGACATCAGCAATGCATCTCGTCTGGCACTGCGTGAAGCTCTACCAGAGCAGAGCCTTTTTGTTAGTCGAAACCAGTCTATGCGCCATGCATCGGTGTTAGCTTGGCTTGGTCGGCAACGTCTACAGATGGGACAGGTAGATGATCCTATGTTACTCGAACCTCTCTATCTGAGGCGTCCGTCTATCACGACCAGCACTCGCAAGCAACTCCGACTTGGAGCTACTGAGCATTCAACACAGCAAGCCGCTGTTCAGTCAGAAAGGGAAGAAGGTGCGTTACACCATTGACAATATGACGATGGGGGACGTGCCTCGCGTCGTCGAGATCGAGCGTCTCGCCTACCCGTCTACCTGGCCCCCCAGTGCTTATAGAAAAGAGCTACAGGATAATCGTTGGGCGCATTATATCGTCTTGCGCGATAAAAAGCTCCAACTCGAACATGAGACTGTGCCGCCGCAAGAGCCAGAGAAGCCGCGTCGAAATCGCCTTTTCCCACTATCTCTGCTCACGAATCGAGCAACAGTTTCTACGCCATCGCCAGAACTCGCTTCGATTATCGGCTTTGCGGGCCTCTGGCTGATGGTCGATGAGGCGCATATCACGACTATCGCCATGCATCCAGGGTTCCGTCGTCTCGGTCTCGGCGAATTACTGCTTGTGAGTCTCATCGACATCTCATACAATATTGGGGCGAAATGGGTGACGCTGGAAGTGCGTGTCTCCAACTATACCGCGCAAAACCTTTATCATAAATATGGCTTCCGTGAAGCCGGTATCCGGCATCGCTATTACAGCGACAATCAAGAGGATGCCATTATCATGTGGACGGATGAAATCAATTCACCTGCCTATAAACAACGATTTCAGGAACTCAAAGGGCGTCTTATGGAACGTCTGGAAACACAATAAACAGATATTCGTAGGACTACGATGTACCGATTAGCCCTGGCTTCGTGTATGATGGGTCAATCGATACATCGTAGCCCTACGAATAGAGAAGAATAACATGCTGGTACTTGGTATTGAAAGCTCATGCGATGAGACAGGGGCAGCTATCGTGCAGGATGGGCGTTATTTGCGCTCGAACGTGGTAGCATCACAAATAGAGATTCACAATCGTTACGGCGGTGTTGTGCCGGAAGTCGCATCACGGCAACAATTGGCAAGTAGTATTCCAGTTGTGGAGACTGCGCTTGAGCAATCTGGTTGTTCATGGGATGAGATTGACGCCGTTGCCGCAACGTATGGCCCCGGCCTTGCTGGTTCGTTGCTGGTAGGCTTGACGGTTGGCAAGACACTTGCACTGGCACACGATATTCCATTTCTCGGCGTCAATCACCTTGAAGCACATATCTATGCGAACTGGTTGCGGAAAGGCGAAGCGGCTCCATCGACCCTCATCCCTGATGCATGTGGCTATCTGGAAGGCGACCCATCGTTACCCTTGCTCTGTCTCGTTGTATCGGGAGGACATAGCGAACTGGTACTGGTGCATGAGCATGGGAACTATCAATTACTTGGCAAGACACGCGACGATGCGGCGGGGGAGGCATTTGACAAGGTGGCACGTATCCTCGGTTTGAGTTATCCTGGCGGGCCATCAATTCAGAAGGCGTCCCAGAATGTTGAAGAGCAATATCGCCAGCAACATCGTTCGATAGCACAGGCGCGTAAAGCCTATCGTCTTCCTCGTGCATGGATACGCGGAACCTACGATTTCAGTTTCAGCGGCCTCAAGACCGCTATGTTGCATCTCGCAGAAGGAATAACTGAGTCGCAGACTGAGCAGCAGGAGGAAGGCAAACAGGTGAGTCGATATACCCGTATGGGTACACAGGTGGCTCAGGATGGTAAAACGAATGTAGACCTGCTTGCGTCGAGTTTTCAAGAGGCAGTTGTCGAAGTTCTCGCTGTCAAGACGCGGATGGCGGCGCAGGAATATGACATCAAGCAAGTAGTGTTGGCAGGGGGTGTCGCGGCAAATGCGCGACTGCGAGAGCGGCTCAC
>DAIQNC010000073.1:3158-10314 GCA_036788655.1 Ktedonobacteraceae bacterium | reverse complement strand
GCTCAATACAACAGGTTCTATGCCTGTACCAGGACGCCGCAATACCGTCAAGTTGACCAGTTCATTGAAGGTAGTACAGATGGAAGTCGCGGGTCAGCCTGGACAATATGTCACGGGATTTCTTCCCGCCATTCCATCGACACCACTGGAGTCACCTGACATCGATAATGAGACGGATACGCTGGGTAAACGCACAAAACTCATTGGAACATTGCTTGCGATAGCGATACTGCTTTTCGGAACAATCGGCACAGTCTGGTTTGTGCGGTCACATACGCCCTCGTCTATGATGTATGGCACGGGTGCGATGACTTCGGCAGGAAAGCCAAACCCCCAGGGAACCGCCTTTGCACAGGCGACAGCGACAGCACACGCCAACATTATTCTGAATGATCCGCTGAATGTGAATGTGAATAACTGGCTCACCAGCCCATCCGACGTGTATGCATTCAAAGATGGCGCGTACCACATCACCAACCATGGAAATCAGGGACGCGCAACTGTTCTTCAGGCGAATCCTTTTACTGGCCCACTTGGTTATACATTGACGATGCAAGAGGTGAATGGCAATGATACATCGTCGAATAACTCATTTGGAATGATTATGCGCTTCACACAGCAAAACAAGGGTGGTAAAGCTATCACTACATTCTATAGTTTTGAGGTTGTGAACAATAAGGGCGGTGAGTATCAGTTCTGGAAGTATAACGATGGTACGAGTGCAGCCTCGCCATGGACAGAAATATGGCATCAGCCATTCGGTAGCGAGTTTCATGAGGGACATGGAGCGCAAAGTGTGAATACATTCAGAGTATTTATGAATGGCGCGACTTTCACATTCACCGTCAATGGCAAACTCGTGAAGACCGCACATGATACATCGTTGCAAAGCGGAACTGTGGGGATGCTGGTGAATCTGGATGGTACTGAGGTCGCCTTCAAAGACCTCTTGCTCACACGCAACTAGTTGAAGGAATGTGTAGATGAACGTAGAAGCTCTCGTCGGAACAACGTTAGGTACGTGTTTGTTACAAAAACTCATTGGGCAGGGAGGAATGGGGGCGGTATTTCTGGCACAGCAGTCGAGGCCACATCGTCAGGTTGCGGTAAAAGTGTTGCTTCTCGGCACTCGTCTCACACCCAGACAACAGGTATCGTTTCTGGAACGCTTTCGACGTGAGACAGATGCGGCTGCCTCGTTGGAGCATCCCAATATCTTGCCCGTGCATGAATATGGAGAGCGTGATGGCCTCGCCTATCTTGTGATGCCCTATGTGAGCGGTGGCACACTACGTGATGAGTTGGAACAGGAGGGACAGCTTTCTTTTATAAAGGCGGTCAACTATCTCGACCAACTGGCGGCAGCCCTTGATACTGCTCATGAACGAGGGGTCATTCATCGTGATGTGAAACCCGCAAATGTGCTGATGACATCAGAGGGACGATTGTTGTTGACCGACTTCGGGCTAGTGAAAGTCATTGCCGAGGGGCAGGAGCCGCAATCAAGTATTACTGGGGCAGGTGTACCGCTTGGCACACCGGATTACATGGCTCCTGAACAGGTGATTGGAAGTGAGATAGACGGACGCGCCGATATCTATGCTCTAGGCGTCGTGTTATACCAGATGATGACAGGCAAGACGCCTTTTACAGGCGATATGCCGATGCAGATAGCTATGCAACATTTGCACTCGACACCCCCTGCACCTCGCTTACTACGTTCCGACTTGCCAGTTACTGCCGAGCAGGTTCTTCTACGTGCCCTCGCTAAACGACCTTCTGAACGATATGCCTCTGCACAGGATTTTGCCAGCGCATTTCGCCTGGCTCTTGCAGTCTCAGGTATCCAACTTGCTCCACAGGTGATTGGAGGAAGTGGCCCTCTTGCCCCTGGTTCCGAGACACGTTTCTTTACTCCTCGTGGCCTCTTCGACCCATCGTGGCATACTGGCATGGTCAATAACGCACAGGAGATGCAGACCCAGGATAACCTGCAAGCGAATATTGAACCGCTTGCACCTGTATTAAGCTCGAATACATCGCAGGGACGAAAGCGACTTTTCGGGGCGACGCCCTCGTTTGTGCCTGTTGCAAATGATAAGAAGGAAACACCAACTCCTGCCTACCCTGCCTACCCTGCCCACTCTGCACAGCGTGACATCGTAGCCAGAACAAGTATGACACTTCCATCCTTCACTGATTTGCTGTCACCTTCACCTATGAGCTATTCAGAGGCGTCGCCAACAACAACAGAGGAAGCAAATAAGCAGACGCCATTGCCGCCGACACGTCCGCGCTTTGGTCACAAAACAGGTCTGTTACGCTCTATGGATGGTGCAGCCGCACCTCAAAACAATGCACCGATTATGCCGACATTTCCATCTGTGCCATTCACACCCGTTGCTCCTGCAACACCTTCTCCTGTACAATCGCCGAAACGTACTATCTCACTTGGCCCTATTTCACCGTTTCCATCAGTAAGAGAGACATCTCAGGATGGAAATGCTGCACCCGACAATGTGAATGGTATATCTAATACAGCAGGGGCGGCAAATGCGACAAGTACACTCCCTCAACTCGCTAATGGCTCAGGGGCAACCACGACGATGAAGCTGACCCAATCATTCAAGGTGGTACAGGTTCCAGTCGCAGGGCAACCAGGGCAATATATGACGGGTTTACTCCCAGTATTATCTCCTGCTTCTGAAACTGGGCTGACGGCAGGCGAAGCTGCACAGGAGCCAGCATCGGCTTCCCGTGTATCATTACCACCTTTGCCAATGTGGGTTGCTTCAATGCCTTACGGAAGTGTAATCAATCGAACGTATAGCAATTTGCAGCAACAGGTGAAAGTGGTCATGCTTGTTGCGGCGGTACTGCTTGTACTTCTCAGTTCAGGAACATTTCTACTGGTGCGTTCTCATTTGAGCCATCATACAGGCTTACTATCACAGCATACTTCGGCAGTAAGCGTTGCCGCAACTGTCAGTGCAGAGACAACTGCAACTGCTGAGGCCAATATCATTATTTCTGATCCGTTGAGTAGTAACAGCCACAACTGGCGCGTTGCTACTACAGGCTCACAGCTCTTTATCTTCAAAGATAATGCGTATCACATATTTAATAATGACCCAAGAACATATAGTGCTATTGCATTGTTGCCAGAGGAGTCGTTGAGCGGCTCGTTCGTCTATACCTTGACTATGCAAGAGATACGTGGCAATGATGCCTCGGTCAATAATCAGTTTGGTATGATTTTCCGCTTCAATACGCATCAGAAAAACGGAAATACGTACAAATCGTTCTATATTTTTGAGGTGTCGAATACTCCAGGAGGGCAATACCAACTCTTGAAGTATGATGATAGCAATACATCAGGTAATAGCTTCTGGTCTACTATCTGGTCAGGAAAGTATGGAAGCGAATTTCGTGCTGGACATAATGCTGATAGTAGCAATACCTTCAGAATTATTGTTAATAAAAGCGATTTCACACTTATTGTGAATGGAAAGCAGGTTGGGAAGGCGCACGATAGTGCCTTATCAAGTGGTCAGATTGGTATGCTGGTAAATCAGATGGGAACCGAGGTGGCTTTTTCAAATCTTTCGCTTACGTACAAATAGAAACGTTTATGTGATAGGAGGGTACGATACTATCGTCCTATCAAGGCTATTCAGGGAAGGTGCTGGTTGATAGCTATGGTCTTTGCGCTTATCTCTTTACATATCGGATTTTTGAAAAACGTAAATCTGGTAGTGGTGACGTTGTGGTTGACGGGGTTTCTCTCTGTTCTCAATATTGGGCTTGCAGTTCTCTATCGAAAGAGAAAAGTTGTAGAGAAACTATCCTATTATGTTGCTCTGGGTGTCGAGCTAATTATTTTTGCGTTTGCGTTACTCTTGCGAGTGCGAGCGATACATCATGTGCCGTTTCCTTTGCCGCCGGGCTTGCCGATTGACCGGGCAGAAATAGGAGCGGCAATCGCCATCGCCATTGGATTGTTTCCTGCGACCTACTGGCATCGCATCTCACTCTCAGAGGTGGGAACGCGCATAGCCGAGGATGCGAAGACGCTTAAAGAACATGATGGCAGTATACGAGTGGAACCAAAAGCTCCTAGTGAGTGGATGAATTAGTGGTAGAGGAATGGGAGGAGTAGCTTGTATGAAACATCTTCAAACTGTCTCACAAACAGTAAGTGCATGGCAAATACGTATTGTTGCCCTGGCTTTTATCGTTCTAAGCGTAGCGGGTGGTTCACATATGCTCATCAATGCATTTGCTGCGACTACCAGTACGGATATACAATCGCAATATACGACGACAAATAGCAGCATTTCAATTCCTATGCATAGCGTAACTGAAACGCATGTCATAAAGCATGTCTCGCCTAAAGGCTCTCAACCTGTAGGTCTATCGCACAAGTAACAATTGGGGGATATCATTGCCGATATCCCTCTCTTTTTGTCTATTTGATAGTTATCCTCTTCTTCCGTTTTCCAGTATAGATACCTTGACAAACCTTGTTTGCTATGATACATATATAACAGATAGCTATATTGTGCAATAAAACGGAAGGACGCCTGATGACAATGTTTCCTGAGCCTTCTTCGACGCTCCCTTCGCAACCATTACAACCGCAATCACCACAACAAATACATGCCCATCCTTATCCTGAAAATGTACCATCGAATGACAACACACAAAATGTCCCATATGCGGTCGTGACGCAAAACCTCACACAGATATTCGGACAAAAAGTAGCGGTTGACCGTCTCAATTTGCGTGTGCGTCCAGGGGAGTTTTTCGGATTCCTGGGGCCGAATGGAGCGGGAAAGTCAACGACAATTAAAATGCTTGTCGGCTTGCTGCGCCCTACTGCTGGCACGGTGCATGTGGGAGGCATCGACGTATGGAAAGACCCGATACGCGCCCGGTCTATTATGGGGGTGCTGCCGGAATACTTGAACCTGTATGAGCGACTGAGTGGGCGTGAGTTCGTCTTGTTCTCAGGCCGTATGTATGGTGTACCCGATAACGAGGTACGAAAGCGTACTGACGAGCTATTGAATGTATTCGGACTTGCCAACGATGCTGATAAGCTGGTTGTTGACTATTCGGTTGGAATGCGAAAAAAGGTTGCTCTTGCCGCCGCTATTATTCATCGTCCGCAGGTCTTGTTTCTCGACGAACCATTTGAAGGCGTTGACCCGGTAAGCTCGCGTGTTGTACGCGATATCCTGCGCGAACTCACACAGCGTGGCACAACTATCTTTTTCTCCTCGCACATCATGGAAGTGGTCGAGCGACTCTGTACACGAGTCGGCATCATCAATCAGGGGGTACTCGTCGCCGAAGGTACACTCCAGGAATTGCGAGAACGCGCACAGGGTACGACAGGCAACAAGGATGCCACATTGGAAGATATCTTCCTCAATGTGATTGGTGTGCAAAACGAGAGCCACAATTTAAGCTGGCTTGAATAATTTCACTGATATGCGTACTTCTTATAGCCTTTTTGTTACAGGTTAAGAAAGATACTCAATTATGGTTGTACATGGAGAAAAACTGCGCTGGCTCTTCTGGGTACGCTGGAAGACATTTGCACGTAGCTACACAACGGGAGCAGGACGTGGTGGGCGTATCGCAGGACTCGTTTTCTTACTCCTCTTTGGTATTCCGTTCATGGGTGGTATCGCTATTGGAACCTACTTTGCGTATCGCCTCCTACCGCCTCCGGCGAATGGAGAGGTGCTTTTCCTCGTTCTCACAGGCATCTACATTCTCTGGATTATTCTGCCTTTGCTAGAGTTTACGATGAATGAAGGATTGGATGTCTCGAAGCTCGCACTCTTTCCCCTGACACGTGCCGAGTTGATGTTGAGCCTTGTCATTTCATCGCTTATTGATATACCAACGCTCGGTCTGCTCGTGGCACTTGCTGCAGTCGTCGCTGGTTGGGCTTTTTCACTTCCCCTCGCACTCATGACGTTATTAGTGATGATCGTGTTTTACGCGCAAATTATCGGCATAAGTCAACTTGTGCTGGCACTGCTTGCACGAACATTGCAGAGCAGGCGTTTCCGTGACCTGAGTATTATTCTTATAGCCATATTCTCTTCGTCCTGCTATCTTTTCCAGCAATTTGCGCTGCGTGGCATAGGGACGCCAGGATTTTTTAATACGCTGAAAAATGGCAGTATCTCACCCTATCTGCAATGGCTTCCATCTGGTATGGCGGCTCGTGCCGTGCAACAGGCATCAATGGGAAACTGGGGTATAAGCTTTACCTGGCTAATCGCTTTACTTCTTGTTACTGTTGTCGTTCTCTATTGCTGGCAAATGGTTGTCGAGAATGGGCTGAGTGCGTCTGAAAGTGGGTCGAGTGGACGAACCCGTAAGCGTCGAGAGTCACGTGTTATTGTATCGAGCGTGCCAAGACAGCGAGTATCCGAGGCACAAACTTCTCGTGGGATGAATATTTTAGCCCAAATACGCTCTTCACAGGCGTTCGCGGTTGCCATAAAAGATATCAAATACTATCGACGTGATCCACAATTGCTTGGCCTCTTCGTCCGCTCGTTTTTCTCAATGTTTGTGCTGATTGCAGTTACCTTGTTTAATACAGGCGACTCAGAACGTACCATATTTGGCCCTTTGACCATATTGATTTCACCTCTCTATGCTCTCTTCGCCTTGATGATTTTTTCCTATAACATTCTGGGAATGGAACGACAAAGTTTAACGACATTGTTCTTATTTCCTATTCACCCAAAGCAGGTAATGTTCGGAAAAAATATCATTACGGGCATTCTTGGAGGAATTGAGGTGGTTCTGCTGGTAACAGTTTCTGCTTTTGTCTTACACGCATGGAACTACTTCTTACCGGCTCTCATTCTGGGTCTGGCTGGCGTAGGCATCATAGTAGGTTGTGGAAATTTCTCTTCGGTCTATTTTCCACAACGGATGCCCCAGGGACGACGAGGCTTTCAGAACATCAATAGTACCAATGCAGAAGGTGGCTGTTTGCGCTCCGTCATGTCGCTGGGCGTCCTGGCTATCACTATACTCCTGCTCATTCCTGTTGCAGCAATGCTGGTATTGCCCATCTTCTATCATGCACAATGGGTGTGGGTGCTAACGATACCGCTTTCAC
>DAIQNC010000073.1:0-3142 GCA_036788655.1 Ktedonobacteraceae bacterium | reverse complement strand
GCATTATACGTAATTATCACCAATCTTGTTGCACCACGTATGCTCAATCGTGTGCCAGAAATACTCGCGGTTGTGGCACGAGAGTAATGAAATTGCATCTGCAAAATCAAGATTGTGTAGTGCCGTTCGACGTCTCTTTCCTTGCTGCGATATAATGAAGCATATGGAAAACATCGACATGGGAGACGCGACAGACAGGCTCGCGGAGTTGGAGAGCATCCTTCAAGTCCAATTTCATGACCGGACGTTGCTGAAGCGTGCGGTAACGCATCATACCTGTTGTCCTGACAATGCAGTACGGGACTCGTATGATACACTCGAATTTCTAGGTGATGCCATCATTAGCGCACACGTAGTAGAGTATATCTTTCGCACTCATCCCACAGCTTCCGAAGGCGAGATGACGGCTATTAAGTCCGAGGCAGTGAGCCGTCGAGTGTTTGCCCGGATAGGGCAGAGTCTGGGCCTTTTTCCATTTATCTGTGTCGATATCGCTAACTTGCGAACATTCAATGATCGTTCGCGTGATTCGTTGTGTGCCGATGTGCTGGAAGCAGTGGTTGGTGCGATTCACATTGACCGGGGAGCTGAGGTAGCACGCGATTTTGTTGCACGTGTCATATTGCCAATGGTCGAAGAGGTGAGCCATCAAGCGGTTGATACGAATCCAAAGGGGCGTTTACAAAAGATTATTCTGCGTCGTTCGGGAAGCTTACCGCGCTATCGCGTCCTGGAGCAGAGCGGACGGAGCAATGACCGAGCCTTTGTTGTGGGTGTCTTCGAGCGAGACACGCTGATTGGGGTCGGTAAGGCATCGAGCATCAAAGAAGCTGGAAGAATGGCGGCACTTGAAGCTCTTGAGACTTTTTTCAGGGAACATGGTTCTGATGTAGCACATGAGCATAGCGAGGAAAAAGGTACGGAAGTGGATGAACATATAGAGGATATGGATGAGTCAGACGAAGGATTTGAACGTCTTATAGATGAAGTATAATAATTTCTAAAATTGTGTACTGTCTTGTAGTAGCGTTTTTCTATTTGTTACGTAAAGCATATATGGTTGTGAAGGATAGTGGAAACTGGTACGAGTCCCACCTACCGCCTGTCGAGCGTAAATTGCGTGGGCATTTCTCGACACCCCCTGCGCTGGTCGAGTCTATCCTTGATGCCTGTCGTTTCACTGTTGAGCAAGTAACGAATCGTTTCTGTTCTGATGCGCCTCAATTGAATACCTTCCGTATACTTGACCCCGCCTGTGGCGGGGGCAACTTTCTCTCCGCCGTCGCTCGTCGCCTTGTCAGTGCTGGCAAACAGGCGCATCTCTGTGAAGAGCAGATACATATGCTTGTGCAGAAGAGCATATGGGGCTTCGATCCCGATCCAGTTGCCTGTTTTCTTGCCGAAATGCATATTCGTGACACTCTCGCATCGCATAAGCTAGCTCTTGAACAGTTTCATATTCATCAGGCGGATGGGTTAGCGTTTCCCTGGCAAGAGCAACAAGCGTGTGTTGACCTGTTTCTGGCTAATCCACCTTATCTTGCTGCGAAAAATAATGATTTGAGTTTCTATCGTTCAACAGAGGGGCGAGGGCAGGTCGATAGTTATCTGCTCTTTCTCGAACTGGCGTTGCACGTTGTACGCCCTGGCGGTTGGATGGGTCTTGTGCTACCAGATGCGGTACTGGCCCGCGTCAATGCTACCCATGAGCGGCGACGCTTGCTCGATGAGACGACGATACATGCGCTCTGGCATCTCTCCAATGTGTTCCCTGCATATGTCGGAGCAGTGGTACTCGTCGCGCAAAAAAATCCCCCCTTGCATGAACATAATGTTTCCTGGCGACGCGAGAAGTGGTACAAAAGCGAAAAACGAAGACTGGCAAGCATGAAACAGCCTAACAGCGTTTCCCAGACATTGCTCCGCGCACAACCACATGGCGAGATGCGTTATTTACTGAGTGATGAATCGCAAACACTTATCGCACGTCTACAAACGTCTATGCATTCGTCATATCCACACATAGAACAGATGGCGATTAAACCTCTTGATACGCTTGTTACTATTAAACGCGGTGAAGAACTGGGCAAGGCCAGCCGTTTCGTGAGTGAGACTCTATCGGCAGAAACGTATCTTCCCCTTTTACGTGGCGGCATAGATGTTCATGCTTACGCGACTCCTCGTGCGTCTAACTGGCTTCCTCGTGATGTTATCGTGAAACCTTTAGAACGATATCGTATTCCGAAGCTGCTCGTTGTCAAAAGCACACCCCGCTTGCAAGCGACGCTCGATATGCAAGGTCATGTCGTGCTACAAACATTGTATATGCTCCACTTGCGTCCATCAATAGGAAATGGGAAAGAAGTCGATGTATTATATTACTTGCTCGCGCTTCTGAACTCTCATCTGCTGCGGAACTATGTCTATATGTTGTATACAGCATACAAGTGGGTGCAACCACAGATAGAGCAGCATGTCCTGGAATGCTTACCCATTCCTGCTCTCGACTTGCCACAGGTTGCAGAAATCGTGCAACGTGCAAAGGAAATAATGGCCGCTTGCGATAGGGAAGGAGGCGTTGTACAATTAAATAACCACAGTAAGCATGTATTCACGGAGCAAGAGCGGACTATCGTTGCACTATATCAGGACGCGCTTGACCGTTTTGTTAACAAAGGAGTTGACTAAGTTATGCCTTCTGATACGCAAGAATCCCGACCAATACGTGTTCTGGTCGCCAAGCCCGGCCTTGATGGACATGATCGCGGTGCAAAAGTGATTGCCCGTGCTTTGCGCGATGCTGGTATGGAAGTTATTTACACAGGCATCCGCCAGACACCAGAAATGATTGTCGAAGCTGCTATTCAGGAAGATGTTGACGCTGTGCTGATGAGTATTCTTTCTGGCGCACACATGGCAATCTTCCCTAAGGTGATGGACTTATTCAAGCAGAATGGCGTCGATGATATTCTTGTAGCGGCAGGTGGCATTCTGCCCGATGAAGATATTCCCGCGATTAAAGCAATGGGCATCAAGGGATGTTTCGGCCCCGGCACATCGACGGAAGAGATTATCACGTTTGTGCGCGAAAACGTTCCGACGAGCCGCATGAGCGCAGAGGTGTAGGTGTCCATTGCAACAA
>DAIQNC010000072.1:2968-10330 GCA_036788655.1 Ktedonobacteraceae bacterium | reverse complement strand
ATCGCTATCCCCGATGGACTTACCTGTGCAATTTCACTTATAAGTGCCTTACCAACAGCAGGATGCACAATTCTTTCCAGACGCTTCAAAGCATCCTCATCATGAAATACAACCGCTCCCAGTGCCTTACGGTCAACGCTACGATCACGTGCCATAACTGAGGAGCCAAAGGCTTCGGCAACCTGTTCCGCAATAGGTTCTCCACACTCATACAAGTTGTGAACAATCGCGTCTGCATCGATGTAACGTTCAGCTCCCAGAGCTAACAGCATATGGCCTACAGACGTTTTGCCACAGGCGATATTTCCTGTTAATCCTATAATACGAGGCATTTTCTTACTCCATTATGAGTAGTGCAGCGTGTTCTTAGCAACGAGTATAGCACACAAGGGCAGATATTTTCTCCCAAAAGTACCTATTTTTCTCAGTTTATTAACACGCTCACGCATCATACTGTACAATACTTCTCGATACACAGAAGTTACCACAGACAGGGGAAAAGTGATGAGTAGACGCCTTGCACTCATCGTTGGAATCAACCAGTACCAGGATACAACCTTTCAACCACTACAATTTGCCGAACAAGATGCACGTGCATTCGCACAATGGCTTGTGAATGAGAAAGGCGGCAAGTGGCTGCCTGCTGATGTACAATTTGTCCAGGGAGCGTATGCGACGCATAGCCTGATTGAGTCGCTTATTACCCAACTGTGCCTTGTACAGGCTACACCGGATGACCTTGTTTGTGTCTATTTTGCAGGACAAGCCTTCCTTGATGAGCGTAGTGGCATAGGTTGCCTCGCGCTTTCGGATACGCTTTATACGAAACCAGAAACTGCTCTTCAACTGGCTCCCCTCGCACAACAGGTCATGCTTCAAAGTAGGGCTAGTCGGATTCTTTTTATGCTCGATGTGTTTCAAGCTGGCCCTGCCTGGTCGATGAGACGTAGTTCACCTTTCGATATGCAGCCATTACCTGGCGCACCCATGATACAGGGACTTTCACAATTGCAAAATCGCATCGTCCTCTGTTCTTGTCGTGGTAATGAACAAGCCCCTGAAATGGGCGAACGCGGCCTGGGTCAACTGATGTATCGTACCATCATAGGCCTGAGTGGGCAGGCTCAAGATGCACATAAAAATGTCACACTACAATCGTTATCTGGCTATCTCTCCAGCAAACTTGGTCCACAACAACGTCCTCAGATATTTGGTCAAGCTCAAGGCTCCTTTGTCCTCGTCGGCTCAGAAGTAGAGACTTCCAACGAAGTTCCAGCTACGCCTTCTGCGCCCTCAGTACCCACTGTGCCTTCTTCACCATTTCCATCTCCTGCAACGGTATCCTACCAGATGACTAACGCAAGTCCTTTCGCATCACAACAGGAAATGAAGCAAGAAGCAATATATGCCGCTACTGCTACAGCGCAGCTTTCCCCATCTACATACTCGACAGTTCAATCAGGGCGAAATACAACGGGGAATCTCGCCTCATCAGCAGCAGAACAACAGCGACAGCAGCAACGACAACAACTTCTTGAGCAAGCCCAACAATCTCTCCAATTGCAGCGACCTATCGAGGCATTACAATCCATTAACCAGGCATTACATATCCAACCAGATAATACGATTGCCTTAACGCTCAAAGCGCAGATACTTGGAACAATAGGCCACTACCCGGAAGCATTAGCAACGGTTGAACAGCTCATCCAGCGAGATAACATGAATGCGCTTGCATGGAGTATGCGAGCTGTCATTCTTACTAACTCCGGTCAACATCGTGAAGCACTGGACTCTATAGAGCGTTCTCTGGAACTTGATCCAGCTAACCATGAATCCTACACGATCAAAACAACCATCATGGGAAGTCTGGCTATACAACAAAGTCAGAATAAAGGAAGCAACAACAATACGCTCATTACGTCAGAGCGGCGCGGCACAACTCCTCGCTCCTTTTTTATCTCCTGTGGCCTACAATTTGTAGGTATGCTCATGGGGATTATTGGCGGCATACTCCCAATTCTTCGCCCAACGCTTCCCATGTTTCTCGCTTTTTTGCTTGAAGGTTTTGGGCTTTCACTCCTCTGTGTCAACTCTGTACGCGGAACCTATCGACACGGGTTTGCGCATCTAGTTCCACCACTTCTCACGAGCCTACTCATGGCAGCTATCCTGGGACTATCGCTCGGAGATAGAACCATCTACAGAAAAATCATTTTCGAGTTGCAAGCCCACACGAACTTCTTGCTACCAATACTTTTTCTGGCAGGATGGTTGGCACTAGCCGCACTACTTCCGTTTGTGCTGGCACTTGTAGGACTAGTAGCAAGACTTCTATCTGGAAGGTATCGTAGGAGAACTTAGATACACGTTGCACTGCTAACTTGCAACGTCTGCCATCTGCTCCCACTCTAAAAAGAGTGCATCAGTATTCGCCTTTGCCTCATCATACTCTTGCGACAACTGTGTGAGTTGTGCTGCATCAGCGTGAAGTGCAGCTTGAGCAAGTGCATCTTCAATAGACTTTACCTTCGACTCAGCCTGTTCTATCTCTCGTTCAACATCTTCGAGCGTTCGGGCTTTTGCCTTCGATTTCTTCCCATTTCCCTTTGCAGGTTTCTCAGGAGCAGGACGCTCTCGAGTTTTTTTCTGAGTCGGGGCAGGTACATCGAGAACGATTGGCTGCTTGCGAGTGCGGTATTCGGTATAGTTACCCGCATAAGGAATAAGAACGCTGTCTTCGATGGCCCATACTTTGGTTGCCAGTTGGTCAATAAAGTAACGATCATGCGAAACAAACAATAATGTTCCCTCAAACTCGCTCAAGACCTCTTCCAGGAACTGGCGAGATTGCAAATCAAGATGGTTTGTCGGCTCGTCCAGGATAAGTAAATTTGCCCCCTGGAGCGTCAATTTCGCTAATGCGACACGACTTCGCTCACCACCACTAAGCGAACCGATAGACTTGAAAACATCATCACCAGAGAACAAAAAGCGACCAAGAAAGCCTCTCGCTCCCTCTTCGCTTAAAGCACTGACCTGTCGTATCTCGTCAAGAATAGTGCGTTCATAATCGAGGCCAGCATGGGTCTGAGAATAGTAGCCGATACGAACATTATGTCCTAAATGTACTTGTCCATATAACGGTGGAAGCTCTCCAATAAGAGTACGCAATACGGTTGTTTTTCCTGCTCCATTTGGCCCGATGAAACCAACACGATCACCACGCAATAGCTCCAGATCCGCAACACGCACAAGCACTGAAGCATTATCTTCCTGTTTCACGCTATTACCAAATCCAACCGCAAGCTTTTGTGTAGAAATGACGATAAGGCCACTATCGGTTACTGATTCAAACTCAAAGTGAAGCTCAGGAAAATCCTGCGGACGTTCTACTCGCTCAAGTCGGTCTAGCAACTTTTGACGGCCTCGCGCTTCACGGCTGCGCTGACCTGCTTTGTAGCGACGAATGAACTCTTCCGTATGTGCGATATGCGCCTGCTGTGCTTCGTATTCACGTTGACGCCGCTCCATGCGCTCTTCTCGTAATTCAAGGTACTTAGAATAGTTACCTGGATACTCTTCGATACGCCCAAAGGCCATCTCAATGGTGCGAGACACAACCCTATCCAGAAAGTAGCGGTCATGGGCAACGACAACCATTGCACCTTTCCAACTTGACAGGTATGTTTCAAGCCATTCGAGAGCTTCAAGGTCAAGGTGATTCGTCGGCTCGTCCAGAAACAACAGGTCCGGCTCTTGTAGGAGCAGTTTTCCAAGCGCAGCACGTGTTTGTTGTCCCCCACTCAGTTGCATCACGGGAGATGCCTGTTGCTCTTTTGTGAAACCGAGACCATCCAATACCTGATCAACACGATATTCATAGGTGTAGCCACCTGCAAGTTCAAAGAGCGTTTGCAGTTCATCATAACGTGCAAGCAATTGTTCGTAGAGGGCTGAATTGCTCTGCGCCTCTGACGATGACATGCGTTGTCCCAGTTCATTGAGTTCCTGCTCCCACATATGCAATGCTGTAAACACGGTGAGCATCTCCTCACGAAGCGTATTCTCAGGTTGAAACCCTGCGTACTGCGTGAGGTATCCCAACCGGGTATTGCGAGCAATAGAGACTGTTCCTTCGTCAGGCTCCTCGCGTCCTGCAAGAATATTCAAAAGTGTTGATTTGCCAGCCCCATTCGGGCCAACCAGCCCAATACGATCATTCGCATCTATTTGAAAGGTAACATTCGAGAAGATACGTTCCGCTCCAAACGACTTCCCCACCTGGGTACAACTGAGAATAGGCATATTTGTTTCTACACATCTTTCTTTATCGTATATATTCGTTGCTAAAATAGCATATCTCTACGAGTGATGCAAGCTCTCTTGCTTTTCTTCTTCACTAGTTGACGCCTCCAATCCTTGTGATATACTCATGTCATACAATCACATATTTGCCTGAAAGGACGATAGAGGTGGCGAAAGAGCAAAATTTAGATAATCTCTGGTTGGCACAGATACTTTTCGATCTTGGGGGAGTACAATTTGGCAATTTCACGGTGAGCGAATCGGCTGTTAGCTCGCCGGTCTTTGTGAACCCCAAAGTGCTGATTAGCAATCCAACCGCTTTGCGCGTTGCGGCAAAGCTCATGCAACAAGAAATAAACCTGGCACAATCCCTACGTCGCCCACGGCTACATCCCTTTAACGTTGTAGCTGGTGTACCAGTTGGGGGCCTCCTTCTGGCCTCCGCTTACTCGTTAGAGACCAACACTCCCCTTATGTATGCACGCATTCGTCCCGAAGGCACAGGCAAACGTGGTATCGAGGGCCAATTCACCAGAGGCGACACTGCACTTATTATCGACGACCTGATTACGAAAGGCAGTAGTACACTGGAGACTGCTGCACTTCTGGAAGAGAATGGGTTGAAGGTAAAGGATGTCATGGTTCTAGTTGACCGCGAGCATGGAGCCGCAGAACGTCTACATCAGCACGGATACACGCTTACCAGTATTTTGAAGCTCGATGTTATGCTGAATCTCTACATGTCGAGGGGTCTCATTACAGAAGAGGTCTATCGTAAGTGTGAGGAGTATCTGAGCAGTAAACGGGGCGATGAACTGAACTCATAAGAAAAAGGGGACATGATGTTGAGGTTATACAACATCATGTCCCCTTTTTCTTATGTCAAACTCTTATATGTACCATTACTCATTACACTATTGCCATTCGCGCCCTCTACAGGTGTTGGCTCTCGAACGACCTCTGGTTTCTGGCTCATGCTTTGCATAAGCGGTGTAACCAGATCCATCGGTAATGGGAAAATGATGGTCGAGTTCTTCTCAACGGCTATCTCTGTCAGTGTTTGCAGGTAGCGTAACTGTAGCGCACTGGGTTCTGCACCGATGACACTGGCAGCTTTTGCAAGCTGCGATGACGCTTGCAACTCACCTTCGGCATGAATAATCTTCGCTCTCTTTTCGCGCTCGGCCTCAGCCTGTTTCGCCATTGCACGTTGCATCGTGACAGGTAGCTCGATATCCTTAATCTCTACAGCCGTAACTTTGACGCCCCACTGCTCGGTATGTTCGTCAATAATGGTCTGTAAGTCCTGGTTGATTTTGTTACGCTGCGATAACAACTCGTCCAATTCAGATTGACCCAGTACGTTTCGTAGCGTTGTCTGCCCTATCTGCGTTGTCGCTTGCATAAAGTTCATGACATTGACAACGGCGGCAGCCGGATCCATCACACGGAAGTAGAGAACGGCTGTGACCTTCACAGTCACGTTATCTCTCGTAATCACTTCCTGCGGCGGCACAGTAAGCGTGATTATACGCAGGTCAACCTTGACCATTCGTGAAACGAATGGTGGCACAAGAAAGATTCCCGGCCCCTTCGCTCCATCCAGACGACCAAGCACGAAAATGACACCTCGCTCATATTGCTGCACAACACGAACGGCTGATAACACAACGAACAAAACGATAAACACGATAATCGCCAGAATCACTGAGACGATATAGCCCATACAACCTCCTGGTCGTCATCACAGACGACTTCGAGACTTTACACGCTCTACTTAGGCAGAGATCGTGTCCTGGTGGATTGAGTAACAATAGTATGCGATGCACGAAGAGGACGAACCCGTAAACGTAAACCTTCAAACGCAACGACCTGTAGCTCAGAACCTGGGTCTGCCGAAGCTCCTGTCTTGTCCATTATTGCAGCCCAGTTCTCTCCCTCGTAACGCACTCTTCCCTCTGGCAATAATGGTGTGATTGCGGTAACACGCGATCCAACCATCCCCTCCATTCCCGTCGTCACACCCTTACGCTGTATCCGCACTACCAAAGCGATACTGATGAAACCAAAGACTGCGCCAGCACTATACACCACTATCGGCTGAATGCGCTGCTCACCTGTATTGAAAAAGAGCAGCGTACCCACAATAAGCGAAAGTACCGCACCCAGCGTGAGCAATCCATGCGTCAGTAGTTTCACATCCAGTATAAGCAATGCCCCTGCTAGCAACATCAAGGCAAAACCAACCCAATTTGGAGAGAAAGCAACCGATGCAATGAGGAAAAACAACAAGGCAACTGCACCGATAACTCCCGGAACTATTGCACCTGGGTGTGATAGTTCCACAAAGAGACAGAGAATCGCAAGAACGAATAGTAAGAAGAGAACGTTCGGATTGAGCAAAAAACTATTTAATACACTGGAAAAAATCGCATTCATCATCGTCCCACTCCATTTGTAGCTCAGACAAACTCATGGTCAAAGATACTCCACAAGCATACTATTTGCTATTTATAATATAGCATATTGCTATTATATTTGTCAAGTCTTTGGAAACAAGAATTTTCCTATACAGGATTTCTGTACGTTGGGTGTAAGGATTTGTAGTATTTATGGCTATAGGAAAGTTCAATGTTTCTAATGTGTTATGATGGTAGCGTTATCGCTCTTCATAACACATACAAGATGAGAAATGGAGTATTTTTATTATGCCTATGTCCAGGCGGTGTATTCCCTACACTCCCCGTTCCAGAGAATTGAAGGATAGCACCTTCGCGCTCATCACGACAGCAGGAGTACATCTACGTGACCAAGCACCATTCGATATCGAAGGAGATAATAGTTGGCGACTTATTCCTGGAGATGTGCAATCGCATCAGTTGATGGTAACACACGAACATTATAATCATCAAGATGCTGATGAGGATATCAATGTGATATTTCCTATTGATCGCTTACGAGAACTGGCGGCAGAAGGCATTATCGGCGGTGTAAGCGATAAACACCTCGGCTTCATGGGATATACACAAAATTTGTGC
This sequence comes from Ktedonobacteraceae bacterium, assembly GCA_036788655.1. Taxonomy (GTDB): domain Bacteria; phylum Chloroflexota; class Ktedonobacteria; order Ktedonobacterales; family Ktedonobacteraceae; genus JBBQVS01. The sequence continues at coordinate 2,987 of DAIQNC010000072.1, read as the reverse complement.
GATCTCTATGAACGGACTG
>DAIQNC010000072.1:0-2958 GCA_036788655.1 Ktedonobacteraceae bacterium | reverse complement strand
AAAAATTATTTCACGCTCGAAGGCTGATGGAGTTATCTTGACAGCAGGTTGACCGCTCTGTCATCGGGTTGTAGTTGCAATCCAGCGCGAAGTAGAAATGATAGGCATTCCTACAGTCCTTATCACTGTCCTCCCTGACCAATCTCGTCCTGCTGGGCCACCACGTGCTATTTATCCCAAAGGTTTCGGGCCGGGAAACAGTCTCGGCAAGCCTCATCAGGCTGCATTACAACGTCAAGTGCTTCTCAATGCACTGCGCCGTTGGGAGACACGCGAGGAACCAGGGCACATCTGGGAAATCGAGTACCCCACAACCAACTAGCATTTCTGGAACCATATAGTAGATCAGGTTTCGAGGAGAAGGGGTTCCTGAGAAGGAATTTCATACTCCTCTTTTTGCTTGTGCAGCGTCATGTCATAATCTTCACATTTCTCTCTACATAAGTACATCGAAAACCTCAACTTGAAACCGTTATTCTATACTATTCTTTAACTCCTTTTTCATTGAAATATCATAGTGATTTTGTTATCATTCCGGTGAGTTTTATTAATGCGGTACTCGGCACCACAGCAACTGACGCAGAAGTGTTGTTTAGCGGTTCATTAAGTAGCTACAATAACTCGAACATAGGCGCGGTGTTGCGTTGGACTGATACTAACAACTGGTATAAGGGGTATATCAGTGGAACGACGCTGGTTGTCCAGAAAAAAGTGAATGGAACTACGACTATCATTGGCTCTGTTCCCTTTGCGGCAAAGGCAGGAACTTCCTACTCTCTGCGTTTCCGCATAGTTGGCTCAACCTTATACGCCAGAGTCTGGAAAACCGGGACAACAGAGCCAGCCACCTGGATGATTACCGTCACTGACTCCACGTTCTCTTCAGGCTACTGTGGTCTACGAACGCAAATAGCAAGTGGGGTCACAGCTAGCTTTACATCATTCCTGGCAACTGCCGAGTAGAGAGCAATAAAAGATGGCGGCTACATACACGTCATCTGTTCGTGAACGTTCATGTAGCCACCTACTCATCTTTTATTTCCACATGTCAGCAAGAGAGCGGCGAACTCGTCCTAGCCATGCAGGAAGTGTAACTGCCCAGTTGAGCCGCTCTAACATATCGTCAGCAAAAGTTGGTTCTACCATGAATTGCGTATCATCCGCGTAAAATAGTTCTTCGAGGGGGCCGTTGATGGTTGCAATGGGGGAGATGAGCATGAGGGCATCAGCAAGCACCTCAGCTTCATCGCGTGACGGTGGACAAAGCTCTCCATATGCTTGTAGAAACAGTCTCGCCCGTTCGGGGTCGAAGCCACGTTTCACAAGTGGTCGTGTTCTGCCGTTCGCGCCATCCCATGCAAGCGCACTGAAGTAATAGAGGGCATATGCAACCTCGAAGATACGCTTCTCCCAGTGCGATGCCTCCAGACCCATCACAGCAGTTACCCCGAATGAATTAAAACGTAAATTGAGCGCATGATAGTCACCGTGAACATGAAACTCAGGTAAGCCATGATGCGAACCAATGGACATCATGGCAGAGGGTAATACGCGCTCCCATGCCTCAACCCATGATGAAAGAGCAGCATTGATAGCATATACGTTATCTTGTTCAGCTTTCGCACGTGCGAGATTGAGCCAGCCCTGTACCTGACTTCCCATATGCACTTCCGAAGGCCAACGGTGTTCATGGCCTGTATAACGTGCCGACGCTTGATGAATGCGCCCCAACATTGTGCCAGCAGCACTAACCCATTCGAGCGAACGTGGGTTAGCAGTAGCAAAGAATTCACCGCCAGCCCATTGCTGCAACTCAAAGAAGTCTTCACCAATCGTCACAAATGGCTCATCTTGTGGTGTAGTAAGCAAAGCAGGAATAGGAATACCCGACTGTTGAAGATAGCGTCGAAAATCGTAGCGATGGCTCAAGTCTTCCTCGACCATGCCTTCTGGACGCTCACGTAACACATACCGCTCGCCCTGAATATCGACCAGTAAATTCAGGCCGCCTGTGAACACAGATTCTGCATCGCCCAGGTTCTTCCAGGACTGAACACCAAAGGCATTCATTATCTCATTCAGGTCGAGTAGTTCCTCTTGTGCTTCCAGCATGTCGTCGTTCTGGTCGTTTTCGGGATATTCCATCGTGCTTCACAGCTTATCTATAGGTGCGTTATGAAACATAGTTGTTACATCTCAGTAGGCAAATCTTGACGTTTACCCCATTCATTCCAGGAGCCATCGTAGTTTGTCAGTTGTGGGTAGCCTAACATAGCAAGTGTGAAGAGAACCGTTGTCGCCGCAACGCCACCATTGCAATACGCTACGACACGTTCATCTGGTGCGACACCAGCGTCAGTGACGAGACGTTGCAGTTCCTCGTTGCTACGAAATGTACCCATCTGAGGATCAATCATCTCTTCTCGTGGCAGGTTAATTGCGCCAGGGATATGACCGGGCCGACCTTCACCTCGTACAACCGCACCTGTATATTGTCCACTTTCACGTGCATCAACCAATATGATGCCCTGTGTATGAATCATAGATAACACGTCCTGTGCAGTAGCACGAAGTTGGGGTTGCACATCAGCAGTAAAGGTCACAGGAGAATAGGAAGGAATGGTAGTATCGAGAGGGCGTCCCTCACGTAGCCACTTTGCAAGCCCTCCATTAAGAACCACAACCTCACTATGTCCATAATAATTCAAGGCCCACCAGAGACGTGTGGCGAACTGCGAGGTGGGATGCTGGTCATAGGCAACCACGAGATGTTGATCTCCAATGCCCAGTCGTCCCATTACGTCTGCGAAGCGTTGCGGTGGTGCTACCTGTGCCTCAACAGGGTCGTCAAGGTCTACGATATCATGGCTCCAATCAATATAGATAGCACCGGGGATGTGTCCTTGCTCATACTCATCACGCGCCCCCACATACTCTGCTTCCTGCACACCGTTTTTC
>DAIQNC010000071.1:0-10496 GCA_036788655.1 Ktedonobacteraceae bacterium | reverse complement strand
AAAATCGGTCCATCCTACCGCGAAACATATGTTCTTTTCGCTCTCGTAGGATGGGTCTATCATACTCTCTTCTGACTGATTTGTCAAGCCAAAAAGAGAGTACCAATATGGTGATACAATAACACGATAATGTGCAATGAGCTATAGATAAGGAAACTTTCTTATGACAACCGCAGAACAACGACAAATTATTGAAGCCCTTCATTCAAAAGGAACCATAGACCCGGCTAAAGAAGTGGATTTCAGAGTTCAGTTCTTACAAGACTATTTGACGCATTCAGACATGAGTGGATTTGTGCTGGGTATTTCGGGTGGACAGGATTCGAGTCTAGCAGGACGTTTATGCCAGCTTGCGGTAGAGGGATTACGTAAGCAAACAGGCAAAGACTACGTGTTCATTGCGCTTCGACTTCCTTATGGTACGCAACGAGACGAAGAGGATGCTCAACGCGCATTGCAATTCATCGCTCCCGACAAGACGTACACCGTGAATATCCAACCTGCTGTAGATAGTGCGGTTGCTTCCTTTGAAAAAGCCACTGGTCTGACGATGACAGACTACAACAAGGGCAATCAAAAGGCACAGGAACGCATGACGGTTCATTATCGCTTTGCAAATCAGTTCAATGTCCTGGTGGTAGGAACAGACCACGCGGCAGAAGCCATCACAGGATTTTTCACGAAGTATGGAGACGGGGGAGTAGACCTGACTCCGCTCTCTGGACTCACAAAACAACAGGGTCGCGCATTGCTGAAATATCTTGGAGCCGACGAACGCATATACACCAAACCCCCTACGGCTGACCTCCTTGATGCTCGTCCAGGTCAACTCGATGAAGATGAACTTGCCACCACCTACAGTATGATAGACAACTATCTCGAAGGGAAAGAGGTTCCGTCCGGCGTAGCACAACTGATCGAACATCGCTACAGAACTACCGAGCATAAACGGCATGAACCTGTCACGCCGTTCGATACATGGTGGAAAACGAAAGGCTAGTAAGCGACAACTCTCTAAAGGGCTGTTCATATTGAACAATATGATATGATACAAAAAGGAACATATACTTTTTTATCGTTCTATGCGTTCGTTTATAAAAATATCTAAAAGAGAGATTACCTGCGTTGATTGTCGTACATGCGCTGTGGGATGCATCTACATCCACCTTTCATTTATGGGCTGAGTCGTCCGAACTTTACAATACCCACTCCGGCTCTCGCACCACTCGCACCGCTCGCACATCCCATACGAAACAGAGTGCGAGCATTGCGCCTCATCCCTTTGCGCTCGCTCATGATACATTGCTCACGCACATCGGAGAGTTCGCAGGAAGTCTTGCGGCCCGTAGCATGGAGCAGGGAACACTTCCATTGCGCCTTCCTTCGGCTGCAAAGAGACCACTTCCGTCTCCTGCACTCCTCGTCGATCAAGTAAACGAAGAGCAAGGTACACTGCGACAATGGACAGTTCCGACGCTGACACTTACATCGGGTCTGACCTTCGATGTCTTACTTGCTCTACCCCAGGTTCCGCCCTATGGAATCGTCTTCGGCAATTCGCTACGCTACTGGGCTACAGTCGCAAATCTCTCCCTGGAACTACTGACTCGACAAGCGTTTATGCCGACACTCATAGAGGCACAAAATGGCAATATGCCTCACTATGGCGCACATTGGAAAGCATCAATCGTGGGTACAGACGAAGAGCGTGTAGCATCACTTTCACATATGATGCCGCCTCTTTGCTGGTCGTCATTATCGACAGACACCTCACATCCATCACAGATACGCACCATCGTACAGGACTTTCTCGACCAGACTATAGATGCATTCATACGCGAAAGTTGCACTGCGTCCATGCCCACCAAACGAGGAACAAATCTTGCCCTGCCTGAGCAATGGCTTCGCGCTCTGACGACAACGAATACAGCGTATACAACGTTACATGGCTCGACCAATGAACTAAAACAGTTCTCATCAACGCTACACTCCTGGCTCGACCAGCTTGCAACGAGTAAAGGAGAAACAGCGTTCCGCACCTGTTTCCGTCTCGAAGTTCCAGAGCTATCTCAAACATCGGCACAGAACGATACTGATCAGGAAGCAAACGCTAAATGGCATCTTACCTTTCATCTACAAGCGAACGATGACCCTAGCCTGCTCGTCCCTGCTGAACAGGTGTGGAGCGAACGCTCTGGTACATTGACCTTTCTTAAACGCAACTTCGAGAATCCACAGGAACGGCTCCTGACCGACCTTGCGATGGCAGCCCGTCTTTTTCCGCTCATCGAGACCAGCTTACACACTGCACGACCACAGGAAATAGAGCTTTCTACCGAGCAAGCCTATCAATTTCTGCGACAAGCTACACCCCTATTAGAGCAAAGCGGCTTTGGCGTCCTTGTTCCCCCCTGGTGGCAAAAGAGTAGCGCACGTCTCCGCACCCGCCTACAACTCAAACCAAAGGTTGGGGCGGTCTCTTCGTCGAGTTTATTAGGACTGGATGGTGTCGTTGCGTATAACTGGCAAATTGCGCTTGGTGATACAGCACTTTCATTCAAAGAGTTCGAGCGCATCGTCAAACTCAAAATGCCGCTTGTACAGGTGCGTGGACAATGGGTAGAGCTACAACCACATGAGATTGAGAAAGCAATAGCCTTCTTCAAAAAGAAACAGCACAAAGGCGAGATGTCGTTGAATGAGGCTCTACGCCTCGGTCTAGGGCAGAACGGCTCTGATCTTGGTCTGCCCGTTGAAGGTGTCGAGGCCGAAGGATGGATTGACGAACTACTTCACGGACTGCAAGAAGGCGTCAATATTCAGCAGATTGAGCAACCAGATACCTTGCATGGTACACTACGCCCTTATCAACGCAAGGGATTTTCATGGTTGGCATTTTTGAAGCAATTTGGGCTCGGGGCATGTTTAGCAGATGACATGGGCCTTGGCAAAACCTTGCAGCTTTTAACGCTTTTACTATATGAGCGTGAAAAACAAAAAGAAGGCATGTTTACTCCTAGTCTTCTCATCTGTCCCATGTCTATCGTCGGCAACTGGCAACGCGAACTTCAGCGATTTGCGCCATCCCTTTCAGTTATGGTGCATCATGGGCCGGATAGACTTTCGGGAGAGACGTTGTTGTATGAGATGAAACGGCATGATGTGGTGTTGACAACGTACAATATCGCGTTACGCGACAAGGAAGACCTGACTGCGATGGAATGGGAGAATGTGGTCATCGACGAAGCGCAGAATATCAAGAATGAGACGGCAAAGCAGACACAAGCTATCAAACAACTTCACGCTCGTTACAAAGTCGCGCTCACAGGTACGCCTGTCGAGAACAGGCTTTCCGAACTCTGGTCGATTATGGAGTTTCTCAATCCTGGCTATCTGGGAAGCGGTGAAAAATTTCGCAAAGGCTTTGCTATTCCTATCGAACGCTATCACGACAAAGAGCGTTCTGAAATGTTGCGTCGTGTGATTCAACCATTTGTGCTACGCCGCCAGAAAACCGATAAGTCCATTATTCAGGACTTGCCGGAGAAGATGGAGATGAAGGTGTTCTGCAATCTGACACGTGAACAGGCTTCGCTCTATGAGGCTGTGGTCAAGGAGATGATGGAGAAAATTCAGGAAGCAGAGGGTATGGAGAGGCGCGGTCTTATCCTGGCGACACTCACGAAACTGAAACAGGTTTGCAATCATCCAGCACAATTTATCGGCGACGGTAGCAGTCTTCCTCGTCGTTCTGGCAAGTTGATACGCCTCGAAGAGATGCTAGAAGAGGTACAGGCCGAAGGTGACAAGGCACTCATATTTACACAGTACGCTGAGATGGGGGAGATGTTACGCCGCTACCTGCAAGAATCGCTCGGCTACGAAACGCTGTTCTTACATGGTGGAACGCCCAAAAAGCAGCGCGACGCAATGGTACAACGTTTCCAGGAAGATCGAGCAGGAACACCCTTTTTCATTCTCTCGATTAAAGCTGGTGGTGTTGGCCTCAACTTAACGGCAGCAAATCACGTATTCCATTTTGATAGATGGTGGAATCCCGCAGTCGAAAATCAGGCAACGGATAGAGCATTTCGTATCGGGCAAAAGCGCAATGTGCAGGTACATAAGTTCATTTGTGTTGGCACACTGGAAGAGCGCATTGACCAGATGATTGAGCAGAAACGTGAACTCGCGGAAAACATCGTCGGCAGTGGCGAAAACTGGCTTACAGAAATGTCAACCTCACAACTCAAAGAACTGTTCGCACTGAGCCGTGATGCCGTAGGAGAGTAGTATATGAGCAAGTGGAACGATTTCGACAGGTATAACAAATTGAGCAAGTGGAATAAGTTTCCTGATGACGAGGACTTTGATGAAGATGAGGATGAGGATGAGGATGAGGATTTTGATGAAGACGATGAGGATGAAGACGACGAAATAGACTACGATAATCGCTGGAATTACTATTCACAGCATAAGCCACGTAAGGTCGTGGGTGGCATCAAGACGAAGAGCGAACGTGGAGCAATCGGCACAACGTGGTGGTCGAAACGCTGGATTCAGACGTTAGAATCGTTCGGTATGGGGACGCGCCTGACACGTGGACGCTCATATGCGAGACAGGGGCAGGTGCGTTCGATTGACATTCAACCGGGCATCGTCAAGGCAAAAGTGCAGGGGTCGATGCCAAAACCTTATAGTGTTACTATCGAGCTACATCCACTCAACGATGCGGAATGGAGCCTTGTCGCGGCTGCAATGGCGTCTCAGGCCATCTTTGCCGCTAAACTCCTTGCAGGTGAGATGCCGACGAACATCGAAGAGGCGTTCAGTGCCGTTAGACTCTCGCTGTTTCCTACGCGCCTGAATGATTTACACACAAATTGTACCTGCCCAGACTATGCCAATCCGTGCAAACATATCGCAGCGGTCTACTACATTCTCGCCGAGCAGTTCGACGAAGACCCGTTTCTTATCTTCAAGCTACGAGGACGCACCAAAGAGCAACTCATCGCCATGCTTCGAGAGAAACGAGCCAGTTTGACGCCACAACAGCATGTAGTGACTGATACAACGGCTGCCGAAGAGACTGTTCCGGCAGAGCAATTGCATCTACAAGACATGCTACCGACCTTCTGGCAAGCTAGCGATGGGCTAGAACAATTCACGGTGAGACCACGCCTACCAGAGGTCGAGAAAGCCATTCTCAAGCGTCTTGGCAATGCCCCATTTATGGCTGGCAAAGAAAATCTGAGCCATACATTAGGACATATCTATGATGTCGTACAGGTTGCTTTACAGCGTAAAGACACATTCGAGGATAGTTAGACACATGGGCAGTGCCTTGTGCCTACCCGTGCGTCTTGTAATTCACTAAGAAACATACTTGCCAATGAGCAAGCTGTACTTTTCTTTTGCTTCAGCAGGAATGGCGGCTGGATTGGTGATGATCGAGGTAGCAAGCGCACTCGAACATCCACACGTCCTGTTTTCGCCTTGCGCCACAATCTGGCTTGCGACATCGCGCAGAATACGTTGTGCATTGGCAACGTTCGCGCTCAAGTTACCAATCACCATCTCGACGGTAACGGACTCTTCCGATTCGTGCCAACAATCATAATCGGTTGCACAGGCAATCGTTGCATAACACAATTCAGCTTCACGCGCTAGTTTTGCCTCTGGTAGTGCCGTCATGCCAATGATATCCATACCGAGCTTACGATAGACTCTCGACTCTGCCTTCGTCGAGAATAGCGGCCCTTCCATGCACACATACGTGCCACCTGCGTGAACCTTGACATCACCCAGTCCCTGTGCCGACTCCAGTATGAGTTTGCTCAAATGAGGACAGAACGGCTCGGCAAAGGTGCAGTGAACAACAATGCCCCCCTCAAAGAAACTATTCACACGGCTCTTTGTGCGGTCAAATAACTGGTCGGGGATGATAAGATCACGTGGCGCAATATGTTCTCGTAGACTGCCAACCGCGCTGACTGAGATAACATATTCTACGCCGAGGCTCTTCAAAGCCCAGATATTGGCACGTACCGGAATATCCGTTGGACTGATGCGGTGTCCTCGCCCATGACGTGGCAGAAAAGCCATACTCACATCGCCCACTTTGCCAATTGCAATAGCGTCACTGGGATTGCCAAAGGGCGTCTGGACATGCACCTCCTCAACCTCCGTCATACCCTCCATTTGGTAGAGACCGCTTCCCCCGATTACACCTATTGTTGCCTTTGCTGGCATGATTGCTCTCCTTTGTTGTTATGAACACAAATGGCGATACGAAAACTGTAGGGACCGATTTATCACGTCCGTATGTACAAAAATGATCGGGACAAGCGGACGTGATAAATCGGTCCCTACAGTTTTCGTATCTGTTTATGCTCGAATTCGTGCGTATTTTCGCTTGCCGACGCGCACAATCGCACCGTCTTTTGCGGGAACGAGCGTTTCGGGGTCTACGATATGCGTTTCCTCACCATTCTCACCATCGAGGTAGATGCCTACGGCGTTTTGTTTGATGAGATTTCGTGCCTCGTTATTGCTCGACACCAGTTTCGCTACATCTTTCATAAAGGTGACGATGTTGACCGGCTCGCTTAGATGAACCTCTGGCATATCGGTCGGTAACTTGCGCTCTGAGAACTGGCGAATAAAGGCTGCTTCCGCCTCCTGAGCCGCCTCCGCATTGTGAAATTCGGTGACGATTTCACGTGCCATGAGCAGCTTCACATCACGCGGATTCAGCGTTCCCTCCTTCATTTTGCGGTCGAACTCGTTCAGTTCTGCATCCGGGACATCGGTGAGAGCCTCGAAGTAGGTTCGCATCGTGTCGTCCGGCAACGACATCAGTTTACCGAACATATCGTTGGCAGGAGCGGTGATGGCGATGTAATTGTCGAGCGATTTACCCATCTTTTTGACGCCATCAAGTCCTACAATCAAGTTGACAGTCAAGATTTGTTGCGCTGGTTGACCGAAAATGGGTTGCAGATCGCGCCCGACCAGTAGATTAAATGTCTGGTCAGTGCCGCCTATCTCCACATCTGAATGTAACGCTACTGAGTCGTAGCCCTGCAACAGAGGGTACATGAATTCGGCAAGATTGATTTCTATGCCATTTTTGTAGCGATTGGCAAAGTCGTCGCGTTCCAGCATTTGAGCCACTGTCTTGTAACCAAGCAGCTTGATAGCATCACCAAGATTGAACTTGTCGAACCATTCACTCTGGCGGCGCACCTCGGTTCGCTCAGGGTCTACAATTCTGAAAAACTGGTCAAGGTAGGTCTTTGCATTGGTATTGACCTGTTCTTCGGTCAAAGGTTTACGCGCCTCGACACGTCCACTGGGGTCGCCAAGACGTGCTGTCCAATCGCCGATCACGACGACTGGAATATGGCCCAGACGCTGAAATTGGCGTAATTTGCGGAAGACAACGGCATGTCCAATCGTCAAATCGTAGTGTGTCGGGTCTACGCCCAGCTTGACCCGTAACGGTTTGCCGTTGTTGCCTTCGAGCAGCATACGACGCAGGTCGTTTTCTTTCTCAACACGCGACACACCGCGTGTCAGGAGATATTGTATAGCCTCTTCTTTTGATAAGAGACGTTGTTGGTGCTCCTGTATTGTCATGAAACATCCTCCCGATACCAGGAATGAGTACAAGCATTATATTTTTCCAGCATTGTAACAGAATCTCTCAGTGTCGTCGAGTGGAGATACTCGCCTCAACTTTGATAGTAACACACTCAAAGTTTCTAACAAATTTCTTACATTTCTCATACGTTGCTCTAACACACATGAGGCTATACTATTCCCAGAAAGAACAAACGATGAGTGAAACAGAAAAAGGAAGCAGAGAAAACAGTGTTTCACTCATTAGATAGAATACTTCTTAGAGAAAAGGAGACATGACAATGGCAAACGTTACACGCTACAATCCGTTTAATGAGGTCGTTTCACTTCGTGAGGCAATGGATCGTCTCTTTGCTGATAGCTTCATCACCCCTAATGTAGGAAGCCAGTTCTTGAGCAATCGCGGTACAGGTGCAAACCTCTTCGAGACGCCAGAGGGCTTCATTCTGCAAATCCCAATGCCCGGTGTTCAGGCTGAGAACGTCGAGATTACCGCACAACAGGATACCTTGAGCCTGAAATGGGAAACGAAGGTACAGGTTCCAGAGGGTGCTACTGCACTCTGGCAAGGCTTCCAGTCGGGTCAGTATCAGCAGTCTTTCACGCTTCCTTCCCCGATCAACTCTGAGCGTGCCGAGGCAAGCTATAACGATGGCGTCCTGACATTAAACCTGCCAAAGGCTGAACATGCGAAAGCTCGTACAGTCAAGGTAAATGCCACTAAGTAACCACCTTTTCATATAGATATTGAGGAGCGGTGTAACTTCACAGGTTACACCGCTCTTGCTGTTTTGCTAATGACAATGTGGCTGAAAAAGAGTACAATAAAGAAAATTTGTATGTATACACTTGTGGGGACAGAAGAATTTCATGGAGTCACTCTTTCTCGAACGTTTGCGGCAACACCCGCTCTTATGTGATGGAGCTATGGGAACCATGCTATATGCTCGTGGCGTTACGTATGAACAATGTTTTGATGAACTCAATCTAACGCAACCAGCATTAGTGCAGAGTATCCATAACGAGTATATAGCGGCAGGCGCGAACATTATTGAGACCAACACCTTTGGAGCGAACCGTGCGATGCTTGAGACACACAATCTGGGTCATCAAGTACGTGAAATCAATGTACGTGCCGCGAAGTTAGCACGAGAAGCACGTGAGATTTCCGGGCAGTCGGTCTTTATCGCAGGTGCTGTAGGGCCAACTGGTCGTCCACTGCAAGCTCCCGATGAACAACGTTTGAGCGACCTGCGTGCCATTTTCCGTGAGCAAATCGAGGCTTTACAGATAGGCGGCGTTGAGTTACTCATCCTCGAAACGTTTTCCAATCTTGCAGAGCTACGCCAGGCAGTTCTCGCGGCACAAGAGGTCGGGGGACTTCCTATAGTTGCACAGATGAGCTTTTATGAAGATGGACATACGCTCTCCGGTCAATCTGCCGCACGTGTTGCCGCTGTGTTGAGCGATCTCGGCGTTGATGTACTTGGCGCGAATTGCAGTGTTGGGCCAGCAATGACGCTTGATGCGCTTGAAGAGATGATTGATTCCGTCAAACAGGCTGCGGTTACGTCGTCGCCTCTGTTCTCCGCACAACCAAATGCAGGTCTTCCTGCTCGTATCGACAACCGCTTTTTCTATGTTTCGACTCCTGACTACTTCGGCGATTACGCTATTCGTTTTGTACAGGCTGGTGTACACCTTATCGGTGGTTGCTGTGGTACGACCCCACGTCATATCGCAGCGATGCGTAAGGCTCTCGACGAACATTACGGAGACGAACAGCTTCAAACCACAAACGAACAGCAACCGACAAGAGCTATCACTATTGAGCAAAAGTCTGTTAGCCCTGTCGAGCTAGAGATGCTCCTTCCGCAACAGGGTACGATGACACCACTTCAAGAGAAGTTGGCAGCAGGTGAGTTTGTGGTGAGTGTCGAACTCGACCCCCCGAAGGGACTCAACCCAACGAAGATATTAGCAGGTGCGACGTTGCTACAAAAAGCAGGTGTCGATTGTATCAATATCGCGGATAGCCCGATGGCGCGAGTTCGCATGGGCTGCATTGCGATGGCCCGTCTGATACAGGACCATCTCGGTATCGAAACCATCATCCACTTCACGACTCGTGACCGCAATCTGATGGCACTGCAATCAGAACTACTGGGAGCGCATGCACTCGGTATACGCAACGTACTTGCGCTCACCGGCGATCCGTTGCGCGTTGGTGCGTATCCCAATACGACTGGCGTGTGGGATGTAGACTCGACAGGCCTGATTCGTATTCTGCGTAACATGAACGAAGGACACGATGCGGCAGGTTCATCACTAGGAGCGCACGCCTCTTTTCACATTGGATGCGCCTTAAATTTGAATATGTCTGATGAAGAAATACATCAAGAAATTGAAAAATACCATCGCAAGCTAGAGGCGGGCGCACACTACATTATGACGCAACCAATCTACGACGCCGCGCCATTAGAGCGATTTCTACAACGAGTAGGAACACCTCCTGTTCCGCTCATCCTCGGATGTATTCCATTGCATAGCTCACGGCACGCGGAATATTTGCATAACGAGGTTCCAGGCATCACGATTCCCGATGCTGTACGACGGCAGATGCGTGAAGCTGGTGAGCATGGACATGAAGAAGGCTTGCGTCTTGCACACGAGTTGCTTGTGCAGGTTCGTAGTCACATTCAAGGCGTCTACCTCATGCCATCCTATGGACGATATGATGTTGTAGGTGAACTGACTCACATGCTGCGAACACAAAAGGTTTCGCTGTAACGTAAAAATGTAATGGTAGGATCCATGTTGTGACGTGATTTATCACGGCTGTGCGTCCCCAT
>DAIQNC010000070.1:0-10548 GCA_036788655.1 Ktedonobacteraceae bacterium | reverse complement strand
GATATTGTGAGTGTCTGCGTTCCCAACAGCTTGCATGCCCCGATTGCGATAAAAGCTCTCGAACGGGGGGCGCATGTGTTGTGTGAGAAGCCACTTGCTCGCACGACGGAAGAGGCGGAGTCGATGGTTCAGGCGGCACGTCGCGCACATCGCGTGCTACACACCGTCTATAACCACAGAATGCGGAATGATGTTGCCGTACTCAAACGTGCGATAGATGAAGGACAACTGGGACATATCTATTATGCGAAGGCCAGTTGGATGAGACGGCGCGGTATCCCCGGTGCTGGCACGTGGTTTGTCAATAAAGAACTTGCGGGTGGTGGCCCACTCATCGACCTGGGTGTACATGTGCTTGACATGTCTCTGCATCTGCTTGGTGAACCGGAAATTGTAACGGTAAAGGTGTTGATGCGGCGTCACGTAAAACGGGGACCGGAAATACCTTTGAGGTCGAGGATTTAGCAACAGCGTTTTTGAGACTATCAAATGGGGCAACATTACTGGTAGAGGCGAGTTGGGCAACGCATGGTAGCGCAGGTGATGATTTCGGTGTGACGCTCTACGGAACAGAGGGTGGTGCTGAAATTCGAGTCCAGAATTATAACTGGCAAGATACGCTCCGTATCTACACTGATGTTGCAGGCGTTCCCTCAGAGATACGCCCTCGATTGACGAAGGGTGAAGGTCATATCGCTGTAGTGCGAAACTTTGTCCAGGCAATTACCGATGGCAACTGGTCGCTACATGATGGGAGTGAAGGGTTGCGTCGTGTACAGGTGGTTGATGCCTGTTATGCCTCAGCAAGGCAGGGACGGGAGATTGTTATATAAAGTCGTATCGATCATCAACTAATGGGCTTGTTTAGGATGCGGAAAGAGCTTTTTCCTTCAGGCGGCGTTGGGCGGCAATAATTTGCTTATTATAGAGTCCCCACTCACTCGGAGATAGTTCTTTCCAAAATCCGGTCTTTTCTCCTGACGTATAATGTCCATCTTGCCAGCCAAGCCAGAACATATATGCTTTCGTTGGCGTAGCGAAGACACCGGACAATAATTCTATCTCATCATCATGAATGCTTCCAGGCAACTCTTGACCTTCATTTATGACATCAATAATTTCATACTCAGCAATGCCTCTGTCTAGCAATAGATGATGAATGATTTCACGTTCTCTCTGTGTTAATTTACCGCCTAACATTGTTTTATCCCTTTAATTCTGTTGACAGGCTTGTTTAAGAAAATAATCCCATCCTCTATAGGCTAATCGGCTAATATAATAAGTCTTCAAACTATAATTTGGAAATATTATACCCAATTCACCAGAAATGCTGCTCCTATTGTATTTTCGCTATATCTGAGTAGGAAGATATTTATGAGGTCATTATCCTGAAAGGGAACATCTGCGGCACTCAATAATTTCTTTAAGTCTTCCAACATAAATTTCTGACTACACTTTACTCTAAGCTACAAGCTCTACAAGTATCTTGTGTGCTAATATATGTATCATAGATGGTAAATAAAAGCAAGGTATACTATGATACATAATTTGTTTTTGATGAGAAATTTACGTTCAGCTACTTAGAATACAACGTCCTGAGCATAGGAGAAATGATATATGTTTTGGCCTATTGAAATCATTCCGTTTTTTGGTATTGCAGGAATAATCTTCTGGATATGTATGCTGGTTCATTGCTTGAAGAATCCACGATTAGCGAATTGGAAGATACTCTGGTTTCTGTTCATATTCTTTTCGCAGTGGGTAGGGGCAGTAGTTTACTTCTTGATATATGTCTTGCCAGGTTCACAATTCAGCCGCTGGTTTATGAGGCAAGTGCAATCGTCACAATCGTCAACGCCTTATTATCGACCATCGAGCCGACCAATGGCACAGCCGCCAGTGCGTTCAGCCAACGAATTCTATACTTATCAACCGTCTAATCAGCAGGGATATCAGTCTTATAATGCAGGATATCAGGCGCAGAAGCCACAATATCCATTATACCCATCTGTGCCTTCTGCGCCTTCGATGATGCCGCAGGAGGAGCAAGCTTACTCCTCTTACGATTATGAGCAACCACAGACGATGTATCCTGAGTTACCGCCGCAACAACAATAGGTACTAAGACAAGTACATCTTATGAAGGAGCTTTGAAACCTCTTTTGGAGGAGGGAAATGTTATGGGCGTCACCATTTGTCCAGTTGCAATTGTCGCTGCTCCAGTAGAATGCGTATGGGAACTCCTTTCGGAACCAACACTTCGTGATGAATGGTGGGATGCACGAACATCGCACGCCGTGCCAGAGGGGAAAGCCTCGTCCGGGCAGGTGATCTATTTGAAAACGCTGCCACTGGGTAGGCGGTGGGATGCGACGCTCACTGTAGAGATGGTGGATTCTGAAAGGCATCAGATTCAGTGGACTCTTACAATGCCGCTCCTGGGCATCACGAACCATCAAACTACCACCTGCACCGCTATTGATGCCGCTTCCTGCCGTGTGCAATATGGCTGAAACTTCACGTTCCCATCAGGTTGGTGGGGGTGGATACTCGAAAAAACAGTTGGCGGTAAGAGGCTCGAGGCCGGTGTAGAGGATTCGTTGCAGCGACTCAAACGGAAGGCCGAAGCTCGCTATCGTAGCAGCGTCGTCGAGCAGTCCTAACCTCAGTTTATTAATCTTCATTATCATCACGAATGCGTCATTTTCTGATAAAAACGCCTCGCGTCCCTGCTATTTCCGTTCGTTATAATTAATGAACGGAGATAGCAGGGACGCGAGGGTGTAATAAATTAAGACCCCTACAGAATATTACACAGCGAGCATGGCCTCATCACGTGCTGCGGCTCCCTCGTCTGTCGTTGCGGCTTCACCTGTGGTTGGTCGAACTTTTTTGGGGCGAGAGCGCACGAAGATGGATGCAACAACCGCAATGGCAGCGAGAATCATGCTTACATAGAAGGCGTCTTGCATAGCGAGAACCGTTGCCTGAAGTTGTACCAGCCCGATGATTTCTTGCACAGCAGCCGCATATGCCGCACTTACCGAAGTCGCACCATGAACAATAAAGAAGCCTTGCAACTCTGGTATGAGTTTGCCAAGTGGTGAATTTGCCGTCACTTGTTCGGCAAGGTGGGCATAGTGAAATGAGGTGCGTGTCTGCACTATCGTGGCGATGACCGCAACAGCCAGCGAACTGACGACGAAACGAATTGTGGTGTTGACGGATGTAGCCTGTGGCAGACGTGGGTTCGGAATTTCGGAGAATGCCGCCACCGAAAGCGGCTGGAAACAGAATCCGAGCGCGAAGCTACGCACAATCAGCCATATTTGAAAGGTGCCGAAAGGCGTGTTCACGTTCATGAAGGTAAAGAGCCACATTGCGAACGTCAGGATAATCAGTCCCGGAATAATCACCCAGCGTACACCAATTCTATCGACGAGACGACCTGCGACTAGTGACGCAACCATCGAGGCAAATGCCTGTGGTAGCAGAAGCAATCCAGCCTGGAATGCACTCAAACCACGCAAATCTTGCAGATAGACAGGAACAAGGAACAGGCCACCGTAGAGGGCAAAGGTGACGAAAACGCTGGCGATGTTCGCTGTAGTGAATGGAAAATTGCTAAAGACGCGCAGATCCAGGAGCGGTTGTCCGCCTCTGAATGCAATCTGTAACTCGACGATAACGAAGACAATGAGCATCAAGCCGCCGAATATCAAGCAACTCAGCACCTTTGTTGAACCCCATCCATCGGTACTCGCATCGGAAAGGCCGTAGAGCAGGGTAGCCAGACCAACTGCGGATAGAATGAAGCCAGGAATATCGAAGCGTGTGCGAGCTTCAATGCGACTCTCGCGCAAGAAGATGATGCCCATGATGACACCGATGATGCCGATGGGAACATTGATGTAGAAAATCAACTGCCATCCCAGGAAGGTGACGATATAGCCGCCGACGGTAGGACCAAAGGCAGGTGCAAGTAGAATAGGCACACCGAGCGCACCGAGGGCAACGCCGCGCTCCTGTGGGGGAAATTCGCTATAGAGCAGTGTAATTGCCAGTGGCGACATAAACGCGCCCATTGCTCCCTGTATCACACGGAAAAAGATGAGCATAGGCAGGTTGAAGGCAAGGCCACACAGGGCAGAGCCAACCGTAAATCCGACAAGTGCTATGAGGTACAGACGTTTCTGACCCAACCGCTGTGCAAGGAATGCCGTTAAGGGTGTTGCAACACCTTGCACCAGCGTATAAGCTGTCAGCACCCATTGTACGCTTGTGAGATTTGCGCCAAAAGCATTTTGCAAACGTGGAATGGCAATATTCACAATTGTGCCATCGAGAATGGTCATAAAGAGACCAAAGATGACCACAATCAAGACAATCCATTTATAAGGAATGCCACCTTGCCGTGGAACGGCTGTAGTAGCTACGGTATTCTGCATAAGAAACACTCCAAAAATGACAATATGCTACAAAAAGTATTTAAGAAGGAATGGTAATTCCTTGAAAGTAGATACGTTCTACATGTTGTACAAGCTCTTTCGAGGCCATCTTTTTCTCCGCCATAAGCTGTTGATATGCCTTTGGTGAAAGCATACTAAAGAAGACGCGCATCATCACCTCAGTGGGGATAAAGGTAGTAAATACACCATCTTTTTTCCCTTCGTCAAGCAGACTGGCTACGAAATCCGCTAACTGACGCATGACGCCATGCTGTTTCTCACGTAAGGCATCATTCACCTCGATACTGTTATACAGCGTATAGAGAAGCTGCCCATGCTGATCGAAAAAACTCTCATACAGGGTTTCAAAGATGGAAGCAAGCTTTGTTCTGGCATCGCCTTTCATCGTTGTCACGCGCTTGATGAGGTGTAGTATGCGCTCCATGTCGTCTTCAAACAGGCGATAGACAAGATCATCCTTGCGTGCAAAGTGCAGGTACAGGGTTCCTTTGGCAACACCAACGCGAGTAGCAATCTCGTCCATCGACATCGCATGATAGCCCTTTTCCAGCAACACCTCTTCGGCAGTCTGTAAAATCAAAGCCTCACGCTCTTTGCGCTGTTTCTCTTTCAAGGAGAGAGCGTGAACAGGTGTATTCATATGCGCTCCACTCGTATCAGAACAATACGTATATGTACTATCGGCATAAAATGACCGTTATGATAATAAAATGACTCGTTCGTCAATATTTATACCACATGGTCATGAAAAAAGCAAGAGGAACTCTTGACAACCTTACTTCAATTAGATATACTTCTAATTAGATACATATCTATAAAGAAAGAGAGGGGCAAACATATGTCACAGAACGAATTTCAGGCACTGCTCCAGTTTATGAAGGTGCTGGCGGACGAGAATCGGCTCAAGCTCCTCGGCATTCTCGCCAATGGAGAGCGAAGTGTTGAGGAGTTAGCGGCGTTGCTCAAGTTGAAGGCTCCCACGGTCTCGCATCATCTGGCAAAGTTGCGTGAATTAGACCTTGTAGGAATGCGTAGCGAGGGCAATACGCACTATTACTGGCTCAATGGTGACGCGCTGCGACAGACGAACAAACTGTTGCTCACACCGGAGAAAATGGCCTCGTTGGTCGATGATGTCGAAGGGGACGCATGGGAACGCAAAGTGCTACGCGATTTCTTCGATGGCATACGCCTCAAAGAGATTCCTGCGAGTCCCAAAAAGCGTTCTGTTATCCTCAAATGGTTTACAAATCAATTTGAGTACGGAGTCTATTACAAAGAAAAGCAGGTCAACGAGATTATCCAGCGGCATCACGAAGACTCGGCCTTCTTCCGCCGCGAACTAATTAGCCGTGCTGGTTATATGCAACGCGATAACGGAACCTACTGGCGAGTCTCGCCGGAATTGCTTGACCGTGATAAACGTCTCGAAGTATTGCGTCAACTCATCGACCTGTTCGAGCCATTACACATCTACAGTGAAGCAGAGGTCAACGAACTCATTCGTACAAAGTCGCCTGATTATCCATTCCTGAGACGCGAACTGGTTGCCGAAGACATGCTTAATAGCGACGCATCTGGCTACTGGCGAAATTGACGTAGGGGCGTTATTCTATAACGCCCTTGCATCAACAACTTGCACTGCCTCTAAAATCCGTTACCGTATATACCAGGGTGTTATAGAATAACGCCCCTACGTTAACACATTCTGTCAACATAATGTCCGGTTTTGAATGAAGAACGAAACGGGGTAGAGAACTATGGAGTTGTGTGAAAAACATCTGGTGCTAACATGCGTGGGGCTTGAGTCTGCCGAAGTATTATTGCCTGCTTTTAATGGTGATGAGCAATTCAATGTGTGGAGCAACTTTCCCAATAACATGTCACTTGAAGATGTATGCCAGGATATAGAGGAAACACAACAATTACCAGACGGGAAGGTGTGGCGTATCGACGAGATTGTAGGGGAACATGAGCATAAGGACACTCTCGTCGGTGTTGCCGAAACCGCTATTCATCCCAATCCTGAGACAGGATGGATTGCTTTACTCATCATTCGTCAACCATTTCAAGGACGCGGCTTTGAAACTGAGGTTGTCAATCTCCTCGAACACTACCTGTATACTC
The DNA here is from genome assembly GCA_036788655.1 of Ktedonobacteraceae bacterium. GTDB lineage: Bacteria > Chloroflexota > Ktedonobacteria > Ktedonobacterales > Ktedonobacteraceae > JBBQVS01. Next base: position 3,952 of record DAIQNC010000070.1, on the reverse strand, counting down.
ATCCTCATGTACGCCACATTGGATTAGGTGTGCTGGTCGAGAATTTACCTGCACAACGCTTCTGGGAAAGCCGAGGTTATGTGCGTGGTGAACGAAAGCTCGACTCCGGCGGTCATGATTGCTATGAATATCACAAATAACGCTCTTCGTAGTGTGCCGATTTATCGGTTGCTTTCTGCACCGATAAATCGGCACACTACGAAGAAGAAAGAACACTATCATGTCAACGACTCTTTCCCCTGAAAAAGAGAAGATACCCCTGTTTATCAATCGCAAGTATGCGCTTTTGTGGTTTGGGCAGAGTATCTCGAATATTGGAAACTTCTTTTTCAGTACAACGCTCTATTTATGGATAGCGACGCAGCTAGCGAAAAACCAACCCTGGTCTCCTTTAGCGATGAGTGGTGTGGCATTCGCAACGGTACTACCTGCGCTACTTGTCGGGCCGATTGCTGGAGTATTCGTAGATCGTTGGGATAAGCGAGCGACGATGCTGCGGATGGATGCTATTCGAGCCATCATCGTGCTATTGCCCTGGCTAATGTCTCTATTCGTGGCTTGGCCTATGATGGCACACACACATATTGCCTCTTTTCTGTTGCTTTCAAGTATTTATATCGTGGTCGTGCTGGTCAGTATCTGCTCACAGTTTTTCAGTCCGTCGCGCCTCACCATCATCGGCGATATCGTGCCGAAAGAGTATCGAACTCGTGCAGTCAGTTTCGGAAGTGTCTCATACAATATCGCACTGATACTTGGGCCAGCGTTAGCGACACCGCTGTATTTCGCCTTTGGGATACAGTGGGCAATTCTGATAGATTCGCTCTCGTTCGTCGTCTCGTTTCTGGCAATTTATGCTGTGCGTGTTCCTATCGAAGCGGAAAAGAGCGAAAAAGCTGTACAGCACAAGCATTTCTGGCAAGAGTTTGTCGAAGGACTCCAATTTTTCAGAGGGAATCGTCTCCTCGTCGTGTTGTTTGTAGGTGGTATTATCTTCCAGTTTGGTGCAGGGCCGTCAGGTGCGCTCAATATTCTGTTCGCTATTCATAACTTGCACACACCGTCTAACTTGCTCGGTCTTTTCGAGGCGAATTATGGCGTTGGTGTCATTCTCGGTCTGCTCTTCGCCGCATTTTGTGCGCGACGTATTGGGGAAGTGCGCCTGTTCTGGCTCTCGTTCCTGTTCTGGGGAAGTTCCATGGTCGTGTTTGGGCGTACAACGAACTACCTGGTGGGGTTTGCGCTATTCTTTCTGCTCGGCTTCGCAAATGCAGGTATCAACGTCGTCGTTGGGCCGCTTATGATACGTGCCACGCCGCGCAAGTTCATGGGGCGTGTGCAAGCGGTGATGAACCCGGTCATCACGGGCGCATCGCTTCTCTCTACGTCATTTGCAGGTGTTCTTGCAAGTACAGTATTGAGAAATCTGCACGTTGTCGCGTTAGGAACAACGTTCGGGACGCTGGATACAATTTTCAGTGTGACGGGACTGGTTGTGGCCGGTGCAGGTGTATATGCGGTGATTGCGTTGAGAAGGGTGCAATTGCCAACGTAGGAAAGTGTCGAGGGAAGCTGAGGGATGTTAACAGCTTCCTCATACTATGTGATTTCAAGTGGCTACCTGCATATTGACATGTACTGCCTGTACTTCGGGAAGAGTAGCAAGCTTACTCACTATAGATGTCAGCGCAGTTGGCTCCTTGAGGGAACAGGTAATTTTGACTATTTCTCGCTGCTCATTCCCTGCTCCCCGTTTCTTGCCTGTATCTAGCTTCTCTATCATCACTTGCTGCTGCTGACAAATTGTGTAGATAGAACCGAGAAATTGGCCTGTTATCTCAGATGCCTCTATTTCGATAATATGATGGTGCGTCTCCCTATGAGGTAAAAAGCGTTGTTCAACCACACGCAGCAAAATAAGAGTTGCCAGCGCAAGAAGTGTTGCCGCAATTGCTTCTACAAGTAAACCGGCTCCACAGGCCATACCGACAGCAGCAACGACCCAGATAGCAGCGGCAGTCGTTAATCCTTTCACACGCTCTTTCTCCTGTAAGAAGAAAATGGTGCCTCCGCCCAGGAAACCTATTCCTGCGACAACATATGAAGCGATACGTGTGGGATCAAGCTGAGTATGTGGCAGGTTACGAAGATCGTTAAAACCAAAAGCAGAAATAATAGTGAAAAGTGCGGCTCCCAGAGCGACCAGCGCGTTTGTACGCATACCCGCTGTATGCTCATTCGTTTCACGTTCCAATCCTATGAGTGCGCCCAGCACGAGAGCTACAAACATACGTAACAACATTGAATAGAGCGGCAGCATGGTCTATCTCCTTATCTCTGATACAGGCAACGTATCTGGTGTACGGCGACAATGAATTGTCGGACTACAGATAATGAAACCTACCCTTTAAGGATAGTACGCCCGTACTGCTCAAGTCGTTGAGGGAGAGAAGTTAACTTGTTCCATCGCAGGTCCAGTTTCTCAAGATTTGGGAGAGTTGCTAGACTTGCTGGAAGAGAAACGAGCCTGTTAGCCCTCAAATCAAGATACCTGAGACTTCTCAGACGACCGAGTGATTCTGGAAGAGAACTCACCCGGTTATTTCGCAAATCCAGATGTGTAAGGTGTTCCAGGTCGCCAAGTGATTGAGGAAGAGAGGCCAATCGGTTGTTAGACAGGTAAAGCTCTTTGAGACTTTTCAAATTTCCAATGGACTCAGGAAGAGAGACAAGCTGATTGTTCATCACGTACAATTCTTGCAGATGTGTCAGGTTGCAGAGCGAATCAGGAAGAGAGGCTAGCTGATTGTTGTATAGTCTCAACTCTTTGAGGTTTGAGAGGTTTCCAATTGTATCAGGCAGCGAGGTTAGTTGATTATCCGTCAGATTGAGATACATCAAATTGCTCAGATTTTCAAACAGCGACGGAGAAAGCGTGGTGAGCCGATTATTGCTGACGTAGAGAAAATACGTCAGGTTTGTCAAATTGCCGAGCGATTTGGGAAGGAACGTAAGTTTGTTATGGCCTATGTCGAGCGTATGAAGCTGTGTCAGGTTCCCGATATCTTCGGATAGAGATATAAGCTGATTTTCCGACACATTCAACGATTGTAGGTGAGTTAATTGCCAGAGTTCATCAGGTAAAGCAGTTAAGCGATTATGGCCTATACTCAGGTCTCTAAGTTGTGTAAGCTGACCGATGTGTGCTGATAGAGATGTGAATTGATTGCCATATATACGTAGCGTCTTGAGATTTGTGAGTTGATAAAGATGGATGGGAAGAGATGTCAACAGGTTGCGGTCTACATGAAGTTCCTGTAGTTGCGTGAGATTGCCCAGTGACTCAGGAAGTGCGATTAAAGCGTTGTCATCAGCATTTAACTTTTTGAGATAAGGAAAGTTGCCAATCCAATCAGGGAGTGATGACAGGTGATTACCCGTTACATCAAGCTGTTCAAGATGAGTCATAGAGCGTATCGAGTCGGGAAGTGTGTCCAATGAGTGATATCGTAGTGATAGGCTTATATCAGTTTGTGCAGTTTCTTCTGGCATTATGTATTACCTCGACTATTACAATTATTTGAAATAGTATTTATCATATACTATCTTGTTGAGGATAAGGAGAGCTTTTCATATGCGTGGCAAACCACTAATTGTTATACTTTGCCTGGTGCTATGTGTTGTTGTCGGGGCTGTCGCATTCTTTGTGTATTCAGCGACCAATGCTCAGGCACATAATGGGCAACCATGTCAACAAACAGGAAGAAATCAAAAGCCAATGGGTATTCCACTCAGTCTTACGTCTGCCCCTGCTGATAAGGCATGTTTTACGGTCGATGATGTTAAAGAATATGTAACGACTCATGCCATTCCACAAGCTGGAGTAATCTCTGACAAACCAGCAAAAATTCTGAGTATCGAGTTCATCACGAGCAAAGAGGCGAGCGAGCGT
>DAIQNC010000069.1:0-10608 GCA_036788655.1 Ktedonobacteraceae bacterium | reverse complement strand
TTGTCTGAGCAAGCACATCGCTCAATATCGTGCCTGTTACAATGCTCTGCAAGTGATATTCTTCTGCTCTCTTTTGAGCCATCTCTTCGACGATATCGACAAGCCCGACAATCTCTACATCTGGCATCTGCGTTGCGGCATCAAGCCATCCACGACTCATTCCGCCACAACCAACATGCACAATGCGTAATTTCTCTGTCATAATGTGTCTCTCTAATATCTGTTTTATTCGTGCGGAAAATAGCGACGCACGAAACGATATTGCTCCTCTTCATGCACGGACTCGCCACCCTCGTGTCCGTTATAAGGATAGAACCGTAGCGATTTGTCGGGTGAGGCAAGATGATTATAGACCGCAAAGCCCGTCGATGGTGGACATATCGTGTCGAGCAAACCAACTGAAAGCAATACTGGATAGCTAATGCGCGGAGCCATATTCATGCCATCGAAGTAACTCAATGTACGCAGATGCATCTGTACGGCAAAGGGCAAACGTTTCCAGAGTTGTACCAGTTCGTGATAGGGGCCTTCTGAAAATAGGTCCAGCGCACGCTCAAAATGACACAGATAAGGAACATCAGGCATAGCGGCGACAATGCCTTTATCACGTGCAAGTGCAGCTACGGCTAGCGTCAAACCGCCGCCCTGACTTCTACCCGTGATGATAATTGGCCCGACCTCTGGAAACGAGCGCACTACGTCTATCGCTCGCACACAATCCATGTAGACATAGCGGTAGTAGTAGGTCATCGGGTCGTCGATGCCCTTTGTCATAAAGCCAACTGCTCCGCCGCTCAGATACAGCGCGTTATCGGGCGTCTCGCCACCTTGCCCACGTGTATCGACGGTAAAGACGCAATAGCCTTGTGCCACCCAGTGCAAATAGTTTCCGGGGAGTCCTTTGCCGCCGCTATATCCGTGATATTGAACGATAGTGGGTGTACGCCCATCTATCCCAATTCGCTGACGATACTTCGGCACGATGTACCAGCCAGTAATGCGTGTATTCGGGCCAAAGCCATCGTAGAGAACACGTGATACAGAGACCTGTTCGACAGGATAAGCAACTGTTTCGCTACTGATATTCAAAGGTTGCGATGCACTCTCGGCAAGCGTTCTCTCCCAGAATGCATCAAAATCGGGTTGAGCCGTCAACGGCGGTGTATATACTTCAAGTTCAGCTAACGGTTTATCGACAATCACGCTACAACATCCTTTTTATTCACTTATCGACTAACGACTGGCCCAGAGCATTCCACGTTTCATGATTTCCTGCGCCTCTGGCACATCGAAATCACGCACAACATGGCCCAGTGAGCTATAAAACACACGACCCTCACCCCAACGTTTCTTCCAGACGACGGGCATCACACAGCCAGCAATCCACGGCGCATACTCTCCACTGAATGTCGTTGTTGCCAGCACCTCATTCATCGGGTCTACGTGCATATAGTATTGCTCAGAATGCATCCGAAAATCTGTGAGACCGTGTGTAATCGGGTCATCAGAACTGGCTATATGAACATCGTAATCAATGATGTTACCAGGATGTGCCACCCACTGACCGCCAACCATGAACTGATAGTTGGGATTGTTGCGGAACGAATCGCCCATACAGCCATGCCAACCAGCCATGCCAACGCCACTCTGCACAGCAGCCAACAAACCGCGTTCCTGCTCTGCCGTCAACGTTCCCATAGTCCACACTTGCACAATCAGGTCAAGAGAGCGCATTTTCTCTTCATCCAGATAACTATCTAACGTCGTCGAAATCTCGACTTCATAGCCATGTTCGCGTAAAAACGGAGCAAAAAGAGCCACGCCTTTCTTCGGTTCGTGTCCTTCCCATCCACCCCACACCATAAGTGCTGATTTCATCGTTATGATTCTTTCTACTTATCTGTCATCCAGTGATATCGGTCATTTCGTAGACCCCGATTTATCGATGGGGTCTCGACGGAAACCCATCGATAAATCGGGGTCTACGAAAGTTGCCGAAGGTATTCGAGGCATATCTTTATGATACAATACAAATGGAGAGGAAATTACCCATGTCCAGTACCACCACATCAACGCCATCGACAACAGTTGACACCCAAAACCAGCCACCACTCAAAGCTATCATTACGCTCTTCATCGCTCCCGTCTTTGTCTTCGCCAATATGTACACCACACAGGCTATCTTGCCCTCTTTGAGCAGCGATTTTCATGTGAGCGCACCAACGGCAGGTTTGACTATCTCGCTCCTTGTTCTTTCAGTCGCTATTGGCTCGCTTTTGTACGGCCCACTCTCTGATGTTGTCGGGCGTAAGCCCGTGATGGTTGCAGCGAGTTTTCTTGTCGCCATCCCTACGCTGCTATGCGGACTTGCACCAAACTTTACCGTGCTGGTCATTATGCGAGCTATCCAGGGCTTTCTGATGCCAGGACTCACAAGTGTCGCCATCCCTTATGTCAATGAAGAGTTTCAAGGCAAGAGTCGTGGATTGGCAATGGGCATCTATTCAAGCGGTCTTGTGCTTGGTGGACTCTTTGCACGTGTCGGCAGTGCTGCTATCAACGGCGTCTACGGGTGGCGCATTGCTATGCTCACCTACGTTGTACCGACACTGCTTGCCGCTCTCTTCATGTGGCTATTCTTACCCGAAAAATATAGCAAGCGCAGACCATCTCAGCATAACTCATTCTCATATACAATGGCTATAAGATATATCAGGCAAACATTGCGTGATATGTGGCTGCACCTGCACAATCGACGCCTGGTGGGAGTCTACATCATCGGGTTCACCAGTTTCTTCGGCTTCGTCGGCATCTTCACCTATCTGCCCTTCTATCTCACTGGTCCGGTATTTCGCTTACCGGATATTGCGCTCAGTCTCGTCTACCTGCTCTGGCTCACGGGCGCAGGTTCACCCATCGCAGGAAGTCTCGCGGCACGTTTTGGCTCACGGCTCATCCTCGCAGTGGCTAGTAGTTGTGCCATTCTCGGACTATTCATTACGCTTGTGCCGATACTACCCATTATGCTCGCTGGCCTGAGTCTGCTCACACTCGGCATGTTCTCTATCCAGCCCTCAGCAAATCTCTACCTCGGAGACCTCTCGACAACGGCAAAAGGAACTGCCGCCTCGATGTATCTCTCGCTCTACTATTTCGGTGGCAGTCTTGGCGGTGTATTGCCTGGAGTTACGTATATATCAGCAGGATGGATAGGTGTGGTGGCGATGTGCGTGGGTATGATGGGCATTGCGCTGGTTGCAGATGTCACACTGTGCAGGTAACGTGAGAACACAGATCTACCTATCTTGCCTGATTGCTGCACTACTCGTCGTTTGAAGATGCAGAGGTATTCTCAAGTTCAGAGGTGTATCTTGCCTTTTTCAGGCTTGAAAGAGTGACATAACGCTGATTTTGTGTGAATGCAATCCTTTGGCGGTTCATCGAACTCTGGTCGTTCTCTATATCATAGGGAAGAATAAGTGTATCTGGGGAATCAGAGGAAGTTAGAAAGACAATCATAAGTTTATTCCTGCTCCACTCTTCCTTTCGTGCATAATCCATTTTTGCAAAGAGCGTTCTTAGCATCGCTCTCTCGTTATCTGTAAGATGAGGTCTTGTCTCTATTTCATCACTTGATATGGCATCTATGCTTCCAAGAATTTTAGGAACGCGGCGGTCTATCTTATTATTCGTATAAAAGGCCATGCGAATACTCGGCTGGAAATAGCGATCAGGCTGACAAATGTAAGCAGCATATTTGAGGTATTCATCGAGTGCCGTTCTCGCAGGAACCACTACAACTCTATCCAGAGCTTTCCCATCAACAGCTTCAAACATCATTTACCCTCATCTTCTATAGAAGTTGGCACAACAACAACATTTATCCTCATTGTATCAGATAAAAAATCTAATCAGGATAGTTTTCATGTGTCTATGATACAATAAGTCGAAATAGTATCACGAATAATTCTGCAATCAAGAGGATACTTTGTCATGCCAACATCACGATTTCGCGGCGAGGTTCGCGCACCCGATTTTTCCGATAATCTCGACTGGATAAATAGCGACCATCCGCTCCATTTGAAAGAGTTACGGGGGCGCATCGTTATTCTGCACTTCTGGACGTTTTGTTGAATTAACTGCCAACATGCGCTCGCGCAGTTGCGTGAGGTCGAGAAGGCGTTTCCAGGTGAGGTCTCTGTTATCAGCGTTCACTCACCCAAGTTCCCACGTGAGCAATATACGGATAGTGTGCGTGACGCTGTTTCGCGCTATGGCATCGACCATCCTGTTGTCAATGACAGAAAGATGTATCTGTGGCAACAGTACGCCGTTCGCGCATGGCCTACGCTGATGTTTATCGACCCGGAAGGGCGCGTCATCGGGCGGCACGAAGGCGAGATTCCACCGGATGCCGCGAAAGACTTACTCCGCGAGATGATAGCAGACTTCGACGCCAATGGCTTACTCGATCATCGTGTGCTGCATTTCACACGTGAAACCGTCTCGCAGTCGTTCCTTGCCTTCCCTGGCAAACTCGCTATTGACGCTCCACGCAACCGTCTTGTCATTAGCGACTCCACGCATCATCGTATTATTGAGGCAGACCTGTCGGGCAAGGTTCGTCACATTATCGGCTCAGGGACGCAGGGAAATACTGACGGCATCTTTGCTCTTGCTCAATTCAATCGTCCACAGGGAGTTGCCCTCAACGGTGACATTCTTTACGTTGCCGATACCGAAAATCATACTATTCGCCGCGTCGATTTGCAGAAGGAAATTGTCGAAACGATAGCAGGTACGGGCGAGCAGTATGGTATGGTTCGCACACCTACAGAAGGGCCAGCACGAAGTATCGCACTCAGCTCTCCATGGGATATCGTGTGTAATGGCAACGAATTGTATATTGCAATGGCAGGAATGCACCGTATCTTTGTGCTTCATCTCGATAGCGATATCATCGAGCCATTTGCAGGTGCTGGCCCCGAAGCGTTACGCGATGGGAGCTATCAAGAGGCACTCTTCGCACAACCGAACGGTCTCTCACTCGATGATAGCCAAATTCTATACGTTGCTGATAGCGAAACGAGTGCAGTACGTGCTATCGAATTGACAGGCGACAAGCAGGTAAGAACACTCGTAGGAACGGGCCTCTTCGACTTTGGCGATGTCGATGGCATTGGTGATAACGCACTCTTGCAACACATACAGGCTCTTTGCTTCGTCGATGGTCAACTCTACCTTGCGGACACCTACAATAATCGCATTAAAACGCTCAATCCGCAAACACGTGAGGTCAAAGCATTCGCAGGAACAGGAATCGCAGGGTATAAAGATGGGCCACTTCAGGAAGCACAGTTCAACGAACCTGCTGGACTCGCTTATGCTGAGGGAAAACTATATGTGGCAGATACGAATAATAATGGTGTGCGTGTGATTGATGTCGTCCAGAAGACAGTTGAGACATTGAACCTTCAAGAATAATTACCGCTTACTTATTGGAAGGATGTAAACGATGCAGTTTACCTTTGCGCCCATCACTGAAGCCGATGTTCAAGCTATTCAATCCTGGCACTATGAGGAACCATATACTGTTTATGACATCTCATCCGACCCGGAAGACGATCCGTCGGAGATGCTTGACAGGCGTAGTCCTTACTTTGCAGTACATGATGAGCAGGGAACGCTTGTTGGATACTTCGGCTTCGGAACATGCGCTCAACCATGGAACCATGACGAACCGGGTCTCTATAGCGATGAAGGCATCCTCGATGTTGGTCTTGGAATGCGCCCTGACTTGACCGGGAAGGGGTTGGGATTATCTTTCGTCAATGCTGGTCTTGGCTTTGCTAAAGAACAGTTTGCCCCCACAACGTTTCGTCTCTACGTGTTGACGTTTAATAATCGTGCAATACGTGTGTATGAACACGCTGGATTCGAACATGTACGCACGTTCGCTCAAAAGAATCTACACGGGACGAATGAGTTTTTAGAAATGAGACGTACCGTATATAAGTAGTGACATCTGAACTTTCTCGTTCAGCTATTTACATTTCGCTATTTTTTGGATATCCTTAGAATTGTCATCCATTCGTTCTTTATAACGAAGAGGTTAGGCAAATTTGTTGATTCATACCTCTTCAAAAACGCCAGTAAAAAAAATTGTACTTACTGGCAATGGTGCGTCCTCTTAAAGGACAAGAAAGGAGCCACTCATGAACGCTATGATGGAGCGTCGTCAGCGTCCCCTCGGTATCACCGTTATCTCAGTTGTTCTTTTTATCTTCGGCATCTTCGAGCTAATCAGTTCGATTGTTGTCCTGGTATTATCTCATGCGGCCCGCGTGAGTACACACATTCCCCACGTACTCGGCATGACACTTGATGTGTTCGGCAATGTATTCGGCATCATCGGACTCGTTATAGCCATAGTAACCTTGTTTGTTGCTTATGGTCTTTTTACGCTCAAACGTTGGGCATTCTGGTTAGTTGTTATTGTTGAAATTATCTCCCTGATCAGGCATGCCTTTGAGATTTCGCATCCTAATCAGGCCATTCACACACTTGGCATCATCGGTATCATCATACCCATTCTCATCCTGCTCTACATGTTCCTGGACGCCAACGTGCGTCGTGCGTTCCGCGTCCTCTAACATCGCGCATTCATCACGTTATAACAGTCACATGTAGGGACAGATTCATCACGCCCGCTTTTTACGATAGGCGGACGTGATGAATCTGTCCCTACATGTGACTGTTATTTTTGAGGTTAACGCAATACACGTGATACAATAAGGATATAGTTACCACACAACGACGTGTTTTTTTGAGGGCTATGTATAGGCTATTCGTAGTGCGCCGATTTATCGATAGCGTCTACGCAAGAAATTGCTTCACCGATAAATCGGCGCACTACGAATAGCCTACTTGTACCCACTAAGGAGTTTCACATGACACAAGTATCTGAGAATATCACAGAACGCGCAAAAACGCCGTTTATAAACCAGCCATTAACCGATTTCTCAAAAGAAGAAAACCAACGCACTCAGGCAGAGGCCATCGAGCAGGTTCGTAGCGAGTTAGGACAGACCTATCCACTCATTATCGGTGGCAAGAAGATCGAGAGCAAAGACACATTCGCTTCAATCAACCCTGCCAATCCGCAACAGGTTATCGGGCATTTCTCTCGTGCCACGATTGAGCAGACGCAGCAAGCCATAGATGCCGCAGCCGCAACTTTCGAGACATGGAAGCGTGTTCCAGCAGAAGAGCGTGCTGGCTACCTCTTTGCCGCCGCAGAACTGATGCGCCAGCGTCGTTTCTACATCAATGCATGGATGATTTTTGAGGTCGGCAAGAGCTGGCCCGAAGCCGATGGCGATACGGCAGAGGCTATCGACTTCCTGGAGTTCTACGCACGTGAAATGCTCCGTCTCGCCGATAAGCAGCCCGTCACACCATATGGTGGCGAAGATAACGCGCTTGTCTACATTCCGCTTGGCGTTTGCGCCGTCATTCCGCCCTGGAACTTCCCATGTGCAATTATGGAAGGTATGACGAGTGCCGCGTTCGTCTCTGGCAACACGGTTATCCTCAAACCTGCCAGTACATCACCTGCCATTGCCTATCAATTTATGCGTATTCTCGAAGAAGTGGGACTACCAGCAGGTGTGGTGAGCTTCCTCACAGGCTCAGGCTCAGTTATCGGCGATGCACTCGTTGAGAGTCCGAAGGTGCGTTTCATTGCCTTCACTGGCTCACGCGAGGTCGGACTACACATCAACGAACTTGCAGCGAAACATCAGCCGGGGCAACACTGGATTAAGCGCACGATTCTGGAGATGGGCGGAAAAGATGCCGTTGTTGTCGATGAGACAGCAGACACCGAAGCCGCCGCAACAGGCATTGTCGCATCCGCCTTCGGTTTCCAGGGTCAGAAGTGTTCGGCAGGCTCACGCGCCATCATCGTCGAGCAGGTCTACGACGATGTGTTACAGAAGGTTATCGAGAAGACGAAGGCGTTGACCGTCGGCGATGTCACACAGCAATCAACCTACATGGGGCCAGTTATCGACGAGAACGCGATGAAGAAGATTCTCGAATATATTGATATCGGCAAAAACGAGGGGCGTCTTGTCCTCGGCGGTCAGCATCAGGGACCGGGCTACTTCATCGAGCCAACCATTTTTGCCGATGTAGACTCACATGCACGTATTGCCCAGGAAGAAATCTTCGGCCCCGTGCTAACAGTCATCAAGGCAAAGAACTTCAACGATGCCATTCAGATTGCGAACGATACCGAATTTGGTCTGACAGGCTCGCTCTACTCGCGTAACCCACAGCACATCGAACAGGCCAAAGAGGAGTACCATGTCGGCAACCTGTACTTCAACCGCAAGTGTACAGGTGCAATGGTCGGAGCGCACCCCTTCGGTGGCTTCAACATGTCCGGCACAGACTCGAAAGCTGGTGGACGCGACTACTTACTGCTCTTCACACAGGCAAAAGCAATTTCTGAAAAGAAATAACGCCTTTTCTGGAAAATGTGCGAAGCAGCAGCCAGAGGCAAGATAAGCATTTTTACCTGTAGTATGAGTAGAAGAATCTGAATAGCTGTCATGAAACTGGGAGTAGAGCATTGTTTCTACTCCCAGTTTCCGGTCACAAAAGAAAGGCAACTCCTCTTATGCCTCAAACACCACATACCGAACAACATTTTACGGCAGGTGAAACGGTCCGCGATATTGTAATTGGTATGTCCGATGGACTCACTGTACCATTTGCTCTGGCAGCCGGACTTTCTGGAGCCGTCAGCTCTACTACTATCATCATTACTGCTGGACTCGCAGAGATTGCTGCTGGCTCAATTGCAATGGGCTTAGGAGGCTACCTGGCCGCTAGAAGCGATGCTGAACATTATGCGAGCGAACGCAAGCGTGAACAAAAGGAAGTAAGTGAGAAATATGAGGCAGAGAAAGAAGAAATACGGGATATTTTTGTTTCCTATGGACTCACGGAAGAACAAAGCAAGCCTCTGATAGAGTCATTGAGTAAGCAACCTGAAATGTGGGTAGACTTTATGATGCGCTTCGAGCTTGGTTTAGAGAAACCAGATCCAAAACGCGCTTTGACAAGTGCTTTGACCATTGCTTGCTCCTATATCGTAGGCGGCTTGATACCTCTCAGCCCTTATTTCCTGTTCGCTACTGCCAGAACAGCACTAATTTTGTCAGTCATCGTCACCTTACTAGCACTCCTGGTCTTTGGATACGTAAAGGGACGTTTTACAGGAACAAGCCCTGTGCGAAGTGGTTTACAGACAGCATTGATTGGTGGTCTTGCTGCTGGAGCTGCCTTTCTCATCGCACATCTGATTGCTTAGAAGCTCACAACGTCTCATACGTCGTAAAGATTTGAACTGGTATAGCCAGAGCGACTGCAAGAGTCGCCCTGGTAACCATTCTAGTAGCCCCATTTACGAGTTCTGATACAGAATCACACATGATATTCCAGGCACGATTACTGTTCCTGATGCCTGTCCAGGCGCGTTTCCCCCCACATGACCTTGTGTCGCAAAGATAGTCCAACTGCCAGCAGGTAAAGTGATAACTTCCGTCAACTTATTGGGATTGTAAATGACGATAATATTACCCCATGAGTCACCGTTGGCGTGTCCTGAAATCTGGAAGGCAACCGTATTTGCCGGACTATTCAGGAACGTGAGATGCTGTTGAATATCTTCGGCACTTGTCATGCGAAAGGCAGGATGCGCTTTCCGCAGGTGTATCAAGCTAGCGTAGTAGTTGAACACGTCGATATAGTGTGCTTTCCGCGACCAGTCGAATTCATTGACGCTATCCCCTGCGTTATAGCTGTTATCACTACCACCTTTTGTACGCAGAAATTCCTCACCACCCTGCATAAATGGAATGCCTTGCGAAGTCATGACAATAGCCTGTGCAAGTTCATCCATCAGAATACGGTCATATTCGGGGTCGCCGCCGTTGCTCTTCGTAATCTTGTCCCAGAGTGTATAGTTGTCATGGCTCGTCACATAATTGATGACCTCGCCAGGTTGTGCAGTAAACGTATCAATGCTTCCCTTAACCGCAGCCTGTATAACACCTGTAAGACCTTGCGCTCCTGTCGCAAAGCCCTGCGTTCCTGCATCAAAGACGCTACCATACAGCCCGTTGCGCAGGTCGTCATTGAAGACACCGATGCCCGTTCCCTTCTGCCGTCCCTTTGTGAGCAGTTGTGAACCAGGCAAGCCTGACCCATTCCCTGTCCACGGCTCACCATACACCAGCACATCAGGATTGATAGCCTGTAGCTCTTGAATCAGTTTTTGCATCGTCTCAACTCCGATGAGAGCCATCAAGTCGAAGCGGTAGCCATCGACATGATATTCGCGCACCCAGTATTTCACGGAGTCAATGACGAATTTCTGCACCATCGGTCGCTCCGTCGCCAGTTCGTTGCCAACCCCTGAACCATTCGTGTAACCACCCGATTCATCGGTGCGATAGTAGTATTGCGGCACAAGCTTATCGAAATCTGAACTTCGCACAGTGAAGGTATGATTGTAGACGACATCCATAATCACAC
>DAIQNC010000068.1:7676-10612 GCA_036788655.1 Ktedonobacteraceae bacterium | reverse complement strand
TACATAGTATACAGATGTCAATTGTAGAACGGTATGGAGAAAGGAATATAACACATGGCGTCAAACACAACAACCAGGAGTTGGATGGAGACTCCACCGATTAGCCCTGCGATTCGTCATATCAGTGATCAACTTGTGATGTCAATGCCCTGGCTCGATAAGGTATCGGCTCCTGTGCAGCAATGGATTAGCAAAGTATTTGGAGAGCCGGGACAGCCGAGCTATAAAATCAAAGACATGCTGAGCGGTGTCTGGCTTGGCACGGTGGTTCATCCCATTGTCGTACAGGTTCCGATAGGCGCATGGACATCCTCGCTACTCCTCGATGTCGCATGGCTCATGGATCAAAACGATGGAATCGCTGAAGGTTCCGATATTCTGATGTGGACGGGCAATCTTTCCGCGCTGGCTGCCGCAGTCACAGGTTTGACCAACTGGGTCGATGTAGATGGTGCGGAGCAGCGTAAAGGCATGTTCCATGCGTTATTGAATACCACTGTGACTGTCACGAATCTGACCTCAAGTATCATGAGGCTTACAGGGCGACGACGTTCCGCTATCACCGTTGCAGCCATTGGCTATGCCATAGCAATGTATTCGGCGCATATTGGTGGTGAGCTTTCTTATGCCAACGGTATTGGTGTGAACCACGTTGCATGGGAAGGTGGCTCCGATGATTTCGTCGCAGTGATGAACGAGGCGGATTTGACGCAAGGCACGTTGACTCGTGTGGATGCCGCGGGTATTCCCGCTGTGCTTGCGCGTGATGGCAAAGCGATTTATGCTATCGCCGCAACCTGCTCACATCTTGGTGGCCCACTTGACGAAGGCGAGTTGAAGGATGGCGTCGTCTACTGTCCCTGGCATCGCTCTGGCTTCAACATGTGCGATGGAACCGTCGCAAATAGCCCTGCCGTCTATGCTCAACCTTCCTTCGCGGTACGTGTTCGCAATGGGAAGATAGAGCTTCGCCGCCAGGAACACGCATAATCTATGCTAGTTTCTGAATAGCAGAACAATAATAAAGCACATCGTCTGATAGCACAATGATGTTTATCAGACGATGTGCTTTTTGGTAAAAGCTCGGTTAAAAAGATGAGAAACATTTAAGCTTTCCCTCGCCCACTTTAGTATTTGATTACAGTTGCTTACAGAGGAGTTTTAACGCTCCAAAATGCATTGTATTATCAGTCAGAAAGCTATAGGCTTATAACAGTGAAACAAAAACAACTAACTTTTAGATAGACGCTCATGGGTGTAATTCATTACGCCTCTACAAGTAGCGGGGAGAAAACTCGTGCAAACCCAAGAGACAAGACATCACAATCACTACGACATATCTGATATGATTCTGGCACAGCAGGCGTTAGCTGGTGAACAGGAAGCATTTGAAATGCTTGTACATCGCTACAGCACACCGCTCTTCAACTTTATCTGTCGCTTTCTGGGCGACTACGATCAGGCGTGTGATGTATTGCAACAGGTCTTCTTGCGTTTTTATACGTCTCTTCCCAATCTGGGAACCAGCGAACCGTTCAAGCCCTGGCTATTCCAGGTAGCACGTAATTGTTGCGTCGATGAACTACGTCGTCGCAAACGCTACGCCATCCACTTTTCGCAGCTCGAATCAGAGAATAGCGATGGCGAAGTAACCGTCCTCAGCGACATGGCAGACCCCGGTCCTCTACCAGAGGAGATTATGGAGCGGCACGACCTGCAAGAGGTGTTGCAAGAAGCCATCCAATCGTTGCCCCCGAAATTCCGCTCCGTTGTCACATTGCGCTACCTCGCGCAACTGAGCTTCTCCGAAATTGGCAAAACGCTCAGTATGCCTGAAGCCACCGCGAAGACCTACTTCCACCGTGCGAAGGTGCTACTTCGCAAATCGCTATGCCTCAATATAAGCACAGCCGTGATAAATCACGGCACAACATGGGATTAGGATATTACTACTTTCAGGGAAGGAAAAATGATATGACGCAGCAGGTACGTGGCGTGTTGCTGGATATTGATGGAACGCTGGTGAATAGCAATGATGCTCATGCACATTCCTGGGTTGATGCGATGGAAGAGCTGGGCTATCACGCTGATTTCGAGAAGGTGCGTCCACTCATTGGCATGGGTGGTGACAAAGTATTGCCTGATGTTCTCGGCATACAGAAGGACAGTGAGCAAGGGAAGAAAATCGAACAGCGGCGTAAAGATATTTTCAAGCAGAAATATCTTCCAACGGTTAAACCATTTCCGAAGGCAAAAGAGCTACTACAGCGTATGCACGATGATGGTCTAACACTTGTTGTAGCGACTTCATCGACTCCCAATGAACTCAAACATTTGCTGGATATTATCGGTCCACACGTGCAAGACCTGATGGCGCAAGAGACAACGGCGAAGGATGCACCGAAATCCAAGCCTAATCCCCAGGTCATTGATGTTGCCATTCAACGCTCCGGTCACAGTGCCAGCGAACTACTTATGCTTGGTGATACACCCTACGATATCGAGTCTGCTGCGAAAGCCAGTGTCAAAACCGTTGCATTGCGGAGCGGCGGCTGGGGTGATAAAGACCTGTCGCAGGCTATCGCGATCTACGACAACACAGCGGATTTGCTGGAGCATTATGACGAATCGCCGTTCAAGCAGGGGATACCTGTAGGGGCGTAATGATGAAGGTTAAGAAATAAAACGTCGTAGAGCCACGATTTATCGATGACTCGTAGTGGCCCAATCGATAAATCGTGGCTCTACGAATTAACGTCCGATGCTTGTGAAGAATTGACTTACGAGGCAGGTAAATCCTGGAAGAAGTGGTGATTGTAGTGTATCGTTTGCTCCAAAGATTTTATACAACTGTAGTATACCTTCTTTTTTTCATACTCAAACAAGCGTTGTCGAAAGTATAACACATCTGTAATAAGATTATCCCATGTTGTGCC
>DAIQNC010000068.1:1986-7632 GCA_036788655.1 Ktedonobacteraceae bacterium | reverse complement strand
GGCGTATGCGTTTGGTACACGCCCGTGATAAATCACGGCACAACATGGGATAATCTCTATATTCCTAGCTGGCTACGTACCTGATTCCAGTATTGCGCGATTTGTGCGCGAACCTGTGAACCGGGAACGGGGGTGTAGAGTAGGATGAGGACGAGTCCAGTGAGTAGACCGAGGCGGAAAAGGGTGTTGTTGAATTTGCGAGCGCGAACATGCTGCTCGTGTTTCTTCTGGGCGGCTTCCTTCGCGTCCTGGACATTGGCCTTCGCCTTCTCGACTTTGGCTGTCACCTTGTCGCTGGCCTGACTTGCAGCGGCCTGGATTTTTGCCTGAGTCTTCTTAGCGGCCTTCTTCGCTTGCTTCGCCTGTTGCTGTGCGGCTTTCTTCGCTTGCTTCGCCTGTTGCTGTGCGGCTTTCTGAGCCTGAGCCTGAGCCTTTTTCACATTTTTCTTTGTCTGACCCGATTGCACGTTTTTCTGAATAAGGCTCTGTGCGGTATCGAGGGTGCTTTGTACGGTGTCCTGGGCTTTGGCGAGGCCAGTTTGTACACCACTCTGCACGTTATCTTGCAGGTCACTCAAGGTATTCTGAGCCTGTTTGAGACCCTTTTTAGCGGCTTTCTGAGCCTGTTTCGCCTGTCGTTGTGTGGCTTTCTGCGCTCGCTTCGCCGCTTTCTGAGCGTTCCTCGTATGTGGCTTTGTGGCTTCCTGTGCTACGCCGAGGCCCGCGATTGCTGCCGCCGCTACATCCTGAACCTTGTTTGCGGTGCTTTGCAGATTATCCTGAAAGTTAGAGAATGCTGCGGAACTCTTCATAGAAGTGTTCGCGGCTGCCGACTGTACATTGTCCTTGAGATTTGAGTAGGTGTCCTGTGCCGTGCCTACAAGCGTATCATACGTGTCTTGTAGTTCATCCTGTGCTGTTTCTGCTTTTTTCTTTGTGATTGGTCCGAATTTATCCATTGTTTTGCTCTCCTTCTGTCAGTCATGGAAATCATATATGGAAATTGGAAATACGCCATAATAGTTAACCTTACTCTATCACGCATGAGGTGTGCATGGGGTTTCATCAATAGCCAATTTGGGGAGCGTAAGCGTGTGTATGATATGCTGTTTGCGAAATAGCATACAATGTCTTCTATGCGAAAGGATACACGATGAAAACGAAACATATGGGACGCACGGGTCTGAGAGTTTCTGAAATTTGTCTGGGAACGATGACTTTTGGTAATCAATGCGATGAATCAACCTCATTTGCCATTATGGACAGGGCGTTCGAGAACGGTGTTACATTCTTCGATACCGCCGATGCCTACCCACTTGGTGGCACACCGGAGATGCTCGGACGCACCGAAGAGTATGTGGGACGATGGATACGTAAGCATGGACGCCGTGAGCAAATTGTGCTGGCGACAAAGTTTCGCAATCCGATGGGGCAAGGTGCAAACAATCAAGGGGCGTCGCGCAAATATATTATGAGTGCGGTTGAGGCGAGTCTGCGTCGTCTCGATACCGATTATATTGACCTCTATCAGGTACATGCGCCCGACCCGGAGACGCCAATTGATGAGACACTTCGCGCCCTCGACGACCTTGTGCATAGTGGTAAAGTGCGTTATATTGGTTGCTCGAACTATCCTGCATGGGAGTTGTGCAAATCTCTCTGGATAAGTGATCGTCTTTGTCTGAGCCGTTTCGATTGCGTACAACCTCGCTATAACTTGCTCTTTCGACACATCGAGGCCGAATTGTTGCCACTTGCCCTCGATCAGGGTATCGGCGTCATCTCGTACAATCCGCTTGCTGGCGGTATCCTTACAGGTCGGTATCAACCGGGAGAGAAGCCGCAGGAAGGAACACGTTTTAGTCTGCTCAAAGCAGGTCAACTCTATCAGGCGCGGTACTGGCAAGAGGCTCAGATGCAAGCTGCTGCTCAATTAAAACAATTTTGTGACGAACATAATATAGTAGTGGCTCAACTTGCCCTCGCGTGGGTGCTGGCACAACCTGCCATTACCTCAGCTATCCTGGGCGCGAGCAAACCGGAGCAACTCGACCAGACGCTTCCTGCCGTCAATCTCGTTCTCACTGATGAGATGAAACAAGTCTGCGACGACATCTGGTATCAACTACCACGCGAGCGCAACAAAGCTGTGGCGTATCGGTAGAGCAATGCCGACTATCGGACGTGGGGAAAAGAATTGGGGCGTTTGTGTAGTGGGGAAGTGGTGTAATGAATTAGACCCGTACAGAGCAACGTTATCGCCAACATTCGTGGAGTGGGGAAGGGGTGTAATGAATTATACCCGTACATTTGGCGCGATTTATAACGTTCCCGACTGCACACATGTCCATAGCAATAAATCAAAGCACACCTATAGGAGTTGTTCGTGACGCCAAACAAACATATATTTCTTATAGCCGTAATCCTTGTACTTATATCGCTCTTCATTGGATGCTCTCCGGCGACGGCGCAAACGGTTCAATCGTTTCCAACGCATGTGCCGCATAAGACGGTGACGATACCGTTGCGCGTGCTGGCACAACAGCGCGGCATTCTTATTGGTGCTGCTGTCAATATGGATGCGCTGAATAGCGATGGACAGTATGGGGCGACGCTGGCGCGTGAGTTCAATGAAGCCACGCCTGAAAACGTGATGAAATTTAATGCAGTGCATCCTCAACCGAACGTGTATACGTTTCAACTGGCTGATGAGCTTGTGCAGTTCGCACAGGCGCACGGGATGACGATACATGGGCATAACCTTGTGTGGTATCGTGCATTGCCTTCATGGGTTCAGAACGGGCATTTCACACGCGACCAGTTGATGACGATTCTCAAAAATCATATTTTTACGGTTGTCTCACACTTTCGCGGCTCCGTCAATATCTGGGATGTGGTGAACGAGGCGGTTGCGGACAATGGCACACTGCGACAGAATATATGGTTGCAGACAATTGGCCCCGACTATATTGACCTCGCCTTTCAATGGGCGTATGAAGCCAATCCGCAGGCTCATCTTTTCTATAACGATTACGGCGATGAAGGTCTGGGCGTCAAGTCCAATGCTGTGTACAATCTTCTCAAAGGTATGGTGCAACGTGGCATTCCGGTGTACGGGGTGGGTCTGCAAATGCATGTTGGCACAACATCATATCCTTCCCCTTCGGATGTGCTGAAGAATATGCAGAGACTCGCCGCCCTCGGCCTCAAGGTGCAGATTTCGGAGATGGATGTCGAAGTGCAGAACGATACGCGCCCCATGGCACAACGCCTCGCCGCGCAAGCAACCATTTATGGCGATATGCTACACGATTGTTTGAGCGTTCATGCCTGTATCTCCTTTGCCACATGGGGTTTCACCGACCGCTATAGCTGGATTCCGGCGGCAACAGGTCATGCCGATGAGCCGCTCATCTTCGATACGTCGTATCAACCAAAACCTGCGTATAAGGCATTGGAACAAGTGTTGGAAACGACGTAATGATGGTTGGTAGGATGTAATGAATTATGCCCGTACATTCAGCGTTCTTTCCAACATTCGTCATGGGGAGAAGGGGTGTAATGAATTATGCCTGTACATGGATGCGTGATGGGGAAGGTTGTACATGGAGAACGAGGGGAGAAAGATGGAAGGGGATAGGCAATAGGAGAGATTGTGCGTGGGTTACAGGGTGTAATGAATTATGCTCGTACATTCGTGCGTGATAAGTTACGTATGATAGCAGGAAAAAAAAAACGTATAAACACGAGCAGCGTTGGAGCGACACACGAATGTACGGGCATAATTCATTACACCCTGTAACCCACTCCGCAACTGTTGGAGCGACACACGAATGTACGGGCATAATTCATTACACCCCTTCCCCTACCACCCATGTCCATAAAAATAAATCAATGTCCATAACCTGGGATTTTACATCTTCGCATAACGTACCAGTGGTAGAGAAATCGTAACCGTTGTTCCCTGCCCTACGATGCTAGCCATTTCCACTGTGCCATTGTGCGAGTTGACGATGCTACGAGCGATGGAGAGGCCCAGACCTGTGCCACCTGCTTCGCGTGAACGGGCCTTATCGACGCGGTAGAAGCGTTCGCCCATGTGCGGAATGTGGTCTTCCGGGATGCCAATACCCGTATCTTGAATAATGAGATGAGCATGTTCACCTTCGCTACGGGTGCCAATCGTTACGCTACCGCCAGAATGGTTGTACTTGATGGCGTTATCAAGGATGACGAGCGCGGCCTGTTCGAGCAGCATAGCATCACCGATAATCAGCACGGGAGCGGTGCTTGCATTGTTGAGGATGACATGTTTTTGTTCAGCAAGTGCGCTGGCACGTCTTGTGATGTGTTCGGCAATTTTGCTCAGGTCTACGACATCCTGTTCCTGATGCTGGCTTCCAGCGTCGATGCGTGCCAGTGTCAACATGCTCGATGCAAGCGTCGTCATATGCGTGGACTCGGCGACGATATCTTCGAGGAGCGCGGCATCTTCGGGGTCGAAGCGTTTCCGACTACGGAGCAACACTTCGGCATCAGCCCGCATCAATGTGAGCGGTGTGCGTAGTTCGTGCGAGGCGTCGGCGATGAAGCGTTGCTGACGTTCCATCGCAAGACGAGCAGGGGCAAGCGCACGATGTGCCAGGAAGAGGCCACCGAAGGCCGCCGCAATCAGTGTCAAAATACCGACGAAAAGCAGGACGAAGAGCAGTATTTGTAGCGTCGCGCTTTGCCCCTTTATTACTTCACCAATCTGTACCACACCCAACACACTCCCATTGAAAGAGCTATGCACAACTACTGCATAGCGATAGACAGGGCCATTCGTGCTGCTAATGACATCGGTTGCCTGTCCGTCGGGAGCTTGCAGTGCATTGTGAGCAAGTGTGTTCTGGAGAAAGGTGGAAGGAACTTGCCCGTTATCGCCGTGTGCGGTGCCCTGAATGAAGGTTCCCTGTGTGTTATAACAGGCGAACAGATACGGCGCATTGAAGCGGTTCGAGGGGAAACGCGGAAATTGTGGTTGACCCGAATCTGACAATGATAAGCAGGATGAGTTATTCGCTAATGGCGCATTCTCCCACTGCACAACAGAAATGTGTACAGGGCCAGTAAGGTCATGTTGCACAGAGTTATACACCGTTTGCTGCACGACCAGATAGAGTGTAATGCCGAATAGAAGGAGCGCACCTGCTAAGACAGCAGTATACCAGAGTGTTAGTCGTGTGCGAAGGCGCAGAAACATAGCGGCCTCTGGCTCTGCCCGATGCCGCCAACCGCCAAATTGTTTCAAATATCGCCTCATTGCGCTCACCCTATGCCTTGTCAATTTTGTAGCCCACGCCGCGCACGGTTTTGATTAACGGGTGCGAAAAGCCCTGGTCAATTTTGTCGCGCAGGTAGTGAATGTAGATATCGACGACGTTGGAGAGGGCTTCCATATCGTATCGCCACACGGCGTCGATTATCTGAGTACGTGTCAGCACCTGCCCTGCATGTCGCATCAGGTATTCGAGCAGGGCGTACTCTTTCGCTGTGAGTTCAATGGGTTTGCCAGCGCGTTTTGCCTCGTGTGCTACAAGGTCGAGTGTAAGGTCGCCGACGCGCAGTTGTGGCGTCTCATCGAAGGTGCGATTCCGTCGTCGT
>DAIQNC010000068.1:0-1949 GCA_036788655.1 Ktedonobacteraceae bacterium | reverse complement strand
AGGTATTCGTCGGCTCCCACATTGAGACCCGTAACACGATCCTCAACCGAGCCACGAGCCGTCAACATCAGGACAGGGGTGAGGATACGCTCGGTGCGTAGCTCCCGACATATCTGTAGCCCATCCATGCCGGGCAGCATCAGGTCGAGAATAATTACGTCATATGTGTCGCTCATCGCTAAATCAAGCCCTGTCGTGCCATCATGTGCTAGATCAACGGTATGTCGCTCTTCCAGCAATACACGACGCAACAAATATGCTAATCGTTGTTCATCCTCTACAATCAGAATGTGCATACTATTCTTCTCTTTACACACGACTCACCGTGTATAGTAGGGGCGATTCCCTTGTGGTCGCCCGTGTGCGGAAAAAACATTTATCGCCCGTGCGGAAAAACTATTCTAATACCTCGCGTACAACATACAGTGGACGCGCACGAACCTCGTCGTAGATGCGCCCCAAGTATTCGCCGATGATGCCCAGAAAGATAAGCTGAATGCCGCCCAGAAACAGCACCAGGATGAGCGTTGATGCCTGACCTACGATAGCTCCTGTAACGAGTCGCAAAAAGATGGCGATGATAATGCCTATGAGACTGATAGAGGCAAGAATGAAGCCAAAGGTTGTTGCCAGTTGCAACGGCACATGACTGAAACTGGTAATCGCGTCGAGCGAGAAGCGAATCATTTTGCTCAATGGATATTTGGTTGAACCAGCATAGCGTGAATGCCGTTCGTAGGTAACGGCCTCCTGTCGGAAGCCGACCCATGCCGAGAGGCCGCGCATGAAACGATGTTGCTCACGCATTCGTATCAAGGCGTTGACGACACGGCGATCAAGCAGGCGAAAATCGCCTGTGTCTCGCGGTATCTTCACCGACGTGATGCGCTCGATGAGCCGATAGAAGGCCGCCGCCGTGAATAGTTTGAAGCGCGTCTCGCCCGTGCGATCTCCACGCTGTGCATAGACCACTTCTGCACCATCGCGCCACTTCGCCACCAGTTGCGGAATGACCTGTGGTGGGTCTTGCATATCGGAATCCATGATAATCACGGCATCGCCACGTGCGTAGTCCAATCCAGCAGAAATAGCGATTTGATGCCCGAAGTTGCGTGAAAAATCAACGACGTGAACGCGCTCGTCTCGCTTATGAAGCTCCTGCATGATGTGATACGAGGCATCGACACTTCCGTCATTTACCAGTATCAACTCGAACGGCTCACTGAGCATCTCCATCACCCTGACCACCTCCTCATAGAAGTGGGGCAACGTCTCTGCCTCGTTGAAGACAGGGGCAACGATAGAGAACACTACCTCTTCTGTTTGCTCTTCCTGCTCTATAGATGTGTCAAACATGTGCATATTTCTCGCAACCATGATGCATTGTACCTCATGAATATTTCTTCGTATTCTCCAACGTATACTAGCATACTCCTACTCTATTGAGGAAACATTGGAGAAAAATGTGAAAAATTTCATCTTCGTCGGTATCTGATATACTATATTACGCCTGTGTATCAGATATAAGCAAAGGAGCTATTATGACACAACATTCCACTACATCCATAAACTCTACCAACGCTTCATCCTCACGTATTCCAGTCACGCCGGGCGCGTTTCTGGATGCGCGTGATGTCGGAATGCGCCCGGCTATTTCGCCAGATGGCAAGCAGGTCGCGTTCGCTATCTGGGAGCGTGTGGGGAATGAGCAGAAGCGACAAGCGCGTATCTGGCTCGTCAACACGACAGAGGCTCAGGACGGATTACCTGAGCTACAACCATTGACACATGGTCCGGAAACGTCGCATAGCCCACGCTGGTCGCCAGATGGGACGCGCATCGCCTATATTCAAGCGACGGGCGAGGGTGAATACGAACGCGGTCAACTCTATATCATGCGTCCTGATGGCAAAGATGCGCGTCAGGTCTGCACGATGCCGAATGGCGTC
>DAIQNC010000067.1:0-10640 GCA_036788655.1 Ktedonobacteraceae bacterium | reverse complement strand
AGACCAGAGGTGTACTCTGCGTCACATTCACAGTTGTCGAAGTCGAGGTAGGTTGTGAGAACAGCAACGATAGCTCAATCCAGCGTCCGCCTGTCTGCATCTGAATATCGCTCACACTCTGCTGCCACAACGCATTATAGGCCGTCTGCTGCTGCCATTGTGGAGTCACAATCCCTGTCTCAAATGTACTCGTGCGAAAACCCGTTGTCTTCGGCGTTTGCGGCACAGATGGGGCAGCATCAGAGGCACTATTTGCGTTGTTCGTGCCGTGTGCGGCGAACACATTGATGAGCGGCACATGGAAGAAAAGCAATGCCTGAGCCACAATAGCGATAACAAGCAATACCGATACGATGACAGATACACTCTGACGAAGCTTGCCAGAAGCAGGGCGAGATTTCGAGATAACTGGTTTCTGGACAATGCTCTCTGGAACCATTGCTTTTGGCTCATCGAGCAGCTTTATTTGTGGCTGCGCCTGTAGTTGTGGGGCAGTAGATACTATTTGTGATGGCGTGGATAGCGGTACAACTTTTGCTCGCAACGGAATAGCATCTGTGTCTTTGTGAGACAATAGACGAGCAAAGACCACTTGCGAGACCAGTACCGTGAGCGAAGTCCACGCACTTACTCCACCCACAAGGGCACATAGCCGAAAAAAACGAGACCACGACATGGTAGACACCTCAAAAAAGATTTTCTCTTTTCTTTTATCGGCATCCCATTCCCCTATCTGTAGTCCGGCGATGTATCGCGGCTGCGTTTCACATAGCAGATGAAGTTGTCAATGATGGCGCACGTCCGCGATACATCGCCGGACTACAGATAGGGGTCGTAAGCAAAACTCAATTGCACAGGCTCGGCTCTATCAGGGTGGAATTCGGTCATGCCAGTTGTACGTGCGGCGGCACACACTTCGCCCCAACTTGCAAAATAGTTATCGAAATAGTCAATACTATATTTGCTCATCAATTTCACATCTTCTCGTGTAGGCAACCTGCCAAGCAGTTGAGCAATGCGTTTTACATCTAGTTGCAATGTTTTTTTCGAGACCTCATATTGCTGTTTTGGCAAACGGCTTACTCTACTATTTTTACTAACGGGAACTACATCTTGCTTGCCAAATGGGTCTTGTCCTTGCTCTAATTGTTCATGTCTTTGAAGTGCTAAGGCATGATACTGAGGTGAAATTTCTACCCCGATATATCTTCTTCCAGCCTGTTGCGCGACAAGCGTTGAAGTTCCTGCTCCATTAAAGCAATCAAGAATAACTTCTCCTGACTTGGTAAAAAGAGCGTAAAGTCTATGCATAAGCATTGGCGGCAATTGACAGGGATGATCAACTCTACGGCTATTATGTTTAAGCCTGTGAATGTCGTACCACATATCGCTCAATTCCACACGATCTTTTACGCCAATTCGGTGTCTGCGAGCTATACAAGTATCTCGTATGCAAAAAGCATCGCTCAGAGACGTAAGATGCTCTTGTTCGTTTTGTACATTGCCATCCTGTGTCAAACCAGGAAGCGAACGAGATTTCCCTTTTGAAAAACAAACAATACTGTAGTGTGCTGGCATAATGAGGCGAACAGGGAAACTCATTGCGTCCCAGACAATCCAGTTCTGAAATGAAAGGTCAGAGCGAGACGCAAGATATTGATAGTGACGGACAGCCCACAAAGGAATATTGAGGATAGCGAGTGTTCTTCCTGGTTTCAGCACTCGCACAAGCTCATTTAGCCACCTGTCACACCATGAAAAGTAGTTCACCAACTCCATGTCGTCGTCCCAGTGACTGTAGTGCTTCTGAAGGTTATAAGGCGGATCCACAAAACAGAAATCAACGGAATTATCTGGCAATTTTGCTAAAGCGGTCAGACAATCTTCATTCAACAACTGCGATTTGATGAAATCATCCTCTGTAGTCTGATTAGTCAGTACAATAGGCTCTTCTGGTATTTGAGCAGATTGGAGTTCTACACAGAAACGCATATCCAGCACTTCTAGCGTTGCATACTCCTGTAGGCCAAATAAATCTTGTAACCTGTCTATTACCGTATCTATATTTTCAGCAGGATTACACTCAATATCACGCCAGACATCAGATACAAGTGTTCCATCCTGGTGATACGTATGTTTTTTACCGCCATAGTCTTTTGTCGTTTTACCACAGGCAGCACAGTAAGTATAGCGAATGCGCGTTTTTGTATGCCGTAATGCCTCTGAATAGCGTGTGAAAACAAGTAGTGCGGCATGATTTTCTGGGATTTTTCCTGATTGCTTGTTATATATTACAGAACTAGTTTTTACTGCTATCCAGAGCTTAAAATGCAAACAATGTTCAAGAAACGGAATGATGTGTGCGGCATCAGGCGAAGTTGCTAAAATACATACTGTGGATTTACTATGTAGCCGTTGACAAAAAGCGCGTATTTTCTCGTAAGCAACGGTGGACTGACGAGCATCAGTATCTGTTCGCTCGGCAGGGAAGTGAAAAAGATAAACATTTGGCGCGGAAACGTCTAGTGCTTCCAACTGAAATATACTTGTTATTTGAACAAGTTGTTTTTGTAATCTTTCACTATTTTCACTAATGTGGGCCATCATACGCTCCTACAAATTTTTATCACTCAACCTGCCTGATTTTGAAGAAAACTTACCAGATGTTGTAATTCTTCATGAGAAAATGCAACAGTGCAATCACTGTTAGCGCAAATAGTTTGTAACGCTGATGAACGCTCAAAATTACCCGCACCATCTATAACATAGGCAATATGATGTCCTGCTCTTCTCAACATTTCAGCCCTTGCCTCTGCTTGACCTGCTTTACGTTCAATCACGCTATTAGTAGTTACCTGAAAACAAACCTCTATAGCGATATATTTGCCTTCTGACGAACGACCAACGACATCAAAATGCGTCTCTGTTTTTCCTTGATTATGGCTAATTCCCGGCAGTGTCCAATCACGTTGAAAATGCCAGTCAGGAAGGGCTTTTTTTAGTGTTTCCAGAACATAATTTTGCGCCATCTGTCCCATAGCATTAGCTGTAGCCCCTCCTGTTATGCGGCTCACCCAGATATATCGCTCTTGCACAAACTTTCTGAGTTCATCACTTTTCCCAATCAGGCTACCAATAAGACATTTCTCTTTAATTTCGTCTGGCAATTTTTCTTTTGTATCTATTACATCTATCGCGGCTTGTCCATACAGAATGAGCATGATGATATCTTCCATTTTATCATCAAGCGGATGTAAACCCATTAATCCTCTGCCATCCACAAATAACGTAGCATTACTGATTGTTCCACCCTTAGTAATTGACTTGAACTTATAGTGATAGGTCTTTTGCTGCCATATATATTCCATGAAGCCTTGTGGGAATATCTTACGAAATGCTAGCCGCTTGAGCCGTTCTCCACTGACATCCGATAGCACCATCATATGCTTTAAGAAAAGATTGGGAGTAAGGCCCTTAGAGCTGTATAGAGTAGTCTTCCATGCTTCAGGATGAGCGTCTGAAATATCAAGTAAGCTTATAAATTTATCCTGGGTCTGGATAAGCATGGGTATAATACTTGCCTCAGCCTCACGTTGCATTAACTCTTTAGGCCAAAACATAACTGCGGTCTGCCGTAATTCGGCAGGTGTCCGAGCATAGAAACTCATAACGCTGTTATTTATCCTTCTCTATGTACATCGGCGGCTCAATACAGCGTACTATAGCACAAACCAGATACACCTTCAATTACCACTACTGTTCATGCGGAACTTTCCTTATCCCTGAGCGTCTACTCAATAACACGCTTGTGTTTTCGATAGAAGGCTTTCTGGGAGGAACAATGACTGAAATTTCATCACTGGCGGTCTCTATCCTTATATGGATACGCCATCACATCCTCATCTCACTCGGCATCGTAGTTGTCATTGGTTTGATTCTCTGGGGATACGGCCCTGTCTCCTTTGCCGCAACACACACCTCAATGCAGAATTGCGGCGACCTCTACAGTTCGTTCGGCCCTCGCCCTCAACCAGCTAATAATAATAGCAAAGCACTACAGGCCATGCAATGTTTCGTTCAGGCACACCAACAATGTAAAGCAGCTTCGCTCTCATACACTGAACATGGCATGGATACGGGCGATACAGAAACCTACTACACCGCTAATGGTCTTGGAGTATGCAAACTCTCTGGCACATCAAGCGGCTTCGTGGATGTCATGAGTCGTCCCACCACGAATTTCAGTTGTAGCAGCATAGAACAGGCATCAGATGGTCTCCACTTTCTCTCCTGCGGACAATATGGAGACCAGCTAGTACCGAATACATCCGTCATGTAGGGGTATTGAACCTCTCAGATTGTGCCGACACTTATGTAGGGGTCTTAATTTATTACACCCTGGTAGCCCACCACTATCTGTCGTCTATCTGAGAGGTTCACTCCATGAGCATTGATAATTTAGAGCGCACTCACTCACTAACTTCGCCATCTCCTCCTTCTGAACAGTCACCTTCATCACCCATCGTTGTATCCGACGATTATCTCTATGAGCAGGTAAAACGGTATCGTGCGTGGCTCACTCGTCAACATGAACATGCCGAGTCCGAGGAAGAGCAGCGTATCGCAGAAACGTATGCTCATAATGCCTCACAAGTCGTGGTCGTGGATGAGCAAAATGTGCAGGCATATGCGCCGTTCCGTTACAAATATTCGGCACTCAAAGTCATCACGCGCAAGCAGATTATCTCTATGAGTATAATGTTCATGGCGTGGCTTGCAAGCATCTTCATCTTTGGCAAAGGCGTGTTCGTTGTAACGATGGGCATTATCACCATTGCCTACCTACTACATCTCGTATTAGATGTCGCACTTGCCCTCAGCATTGTGCGCGATTCACCGGAAGAGCGCATCGACGGCAATGTGCTTGAAGCATTGCGCGATGCCGATTGGCCCATCTATACCATTCTCTGCCCGCTCTATAAAGAAGCTCGTGTCGTGCCACAGTTCGTGAAAGCAATGCAAGGTCTTGATTATCCTACTGATAAACTCCAAATCCTCTTTCTCACCAAAGAGGATGACACAGAGACTCGCGCAGCTATCGAGGCTATGCATCTGCCATCGCATTTTGAGATCGTTACCGTACCAGAGGGAACGCCGCGCACGAAGCCACGCGCCTGCAATTTCGGTCTTATTCAATCCATCGGACAATACGTCGTCATCTTCGACGCCGAGGACGTACCCGACCCGTTGCAACTCAAAAAGGCCGTGTTGACCTTCGCCAATCATGGCTCCAACCTCGCCTGTGTGCAAGCCAAACTCAATTTCTACAATCCGAATCAAAACCTGCTCACACGCTGGTTTACCGCCGAATATTCGCTCTGGTTCGACCTGATTCTTCCGGGCTTGCAAAAGGCTCACTTCCTGCTCCCACTCGGTGGTACATCCAACCATTTTCCGACACAGACCATTCGCGCTCTCGGTGGCTGGGATGCCTTCAACGTCACCGAGGATTGCGACCTGGGGCTACGCCTCGCATGGTTCAAGCTGGAAACGGTTGTGCTTGACTCGACAACCTACGAAGAGGCCAATTCGCGCACAAAGAACTGGTTGCGCCAGCGTTCACGCTGGATTAAAGGCTATATGCAAACCTACCTTGTGCATATGCGCGAACCCTGGCACTACATTCGTCATGGACGTATCCGCGAATTCCTCTCGATGCAGCTAATGATTGGCGGCAAGACAGCGGTTCTATTCATTAATCCTATCCTCTGGATTGCCTTGCTCATTTCGCAACTGCTTCGTCCATTCATCGGCAATGCGTATGCGGAACTCTTTCCCACACCAATAGTCGCCATTGGCGAGATTTGCCTGGTTGTCGGCAATTTCTTTTACCTGTACATTTACCTGCTCGCCTGTATTCGTCGCAAACATTATGCGCTCGTCAAGTGGACGCTGCTCATTCCGCTCTACTGGTTGCTGATGAGTGCCGCTGCCTGTATCGCCTTCTATCAGCTTCTCGTGAAGCCGCACTACTGGGAAAAAACAGAGCATGGTCTGCACCTTATGAACGCGCAAGATATGTCTATCATCCTCGAAAAAGACGGTATCGCCCTGCAACAACACACTGCAACTGTGCAGATCGAGCATCACAACCGCGTCTCCATGCCAACGCAGGAACGCCATCGTCTGAACTCAGCCGAGTTCCCATCGGTGCAACGTGCGCTCAACTCGATTCATAATTCCCCTGCCGCCTTCACGCATAAAGAGATTGTGGCCCTTCATCACACACAACATCCCGTTCATCGTGATCCGTGGGCTTTTGCCACACTCATCATCGCCTTTTGCATCGGCATCGGTACAGCCATCTATAACATCATCAACCACATTCCAACCATTGCATCCTCACTCTCTTCATGGAGTGCTACGCTTCCTATGACCAATCTCATCACATTACCCTTTCTATGGCTTAATTCGACTATAGGAAATATTGGAAACAGCATTCTACACCAATTTCCGGCCTATGCGCCTGTTCTCCTATGCTATCTCGTATCGTCGATGTCAATCTTTATCGCGGCTCGCAGTCTCACACGCGATAGTCGTGCAAGTTTCATCGGCACATTGCTCTTTCTGCTCAATCCAACCTTGCTCTCGTTTAATGCCATCGCGCTCAACGACTGGCTTTCTCTTGCAACACTCACACTTACCTGCTGCTGTTTCCTGCTATGGATGCGCCATCGGTCTCTCTCGTTTCTGATTGGTGCAGCGATGAGTAGTCTCCTGGCAACGCTCACCAGTTATGACGGCTGGGCATTGTTTGTCGCGCTCCTGCTCTTCCTGCTCGTTGCAGGATGGCTTCTGCATCAATCATGGGCGCAAACAGAGAGTTACCTGATCGCCTTTGGCACACTTGGTGCGCTCGGTGTCGGTCTCTGGATTATGCTCTGTGGCACAGTCTTCGGCGACCCACTCGCCTTTCTCCATGCAACAAACGCATCACCAGTACAGTCAGGAACACAACTGGCCCTTTTCGACCTGACTGCCCCCATACAGACACTTGGCCCTTTGTTGGCTGGAATTGCGCTACTGGCCCTCGCTCTTTTTCTGGTGCGCCGTCGTTCCGCATCAGACCTGCTCGCGGTCTGCGCCTTCCTCGTCCCCTTTCTCTTTTCAGTCATCCTTGCCTTGAGTGGAAGCGACATGAGTGGTCTTGTCCCCTTCGCATCCTCACCTGACATGCTCGATGCTCTGCGAATGCATGCTGGTATAGCAACCATCGCCCCTGCATCGCTCTTTCTGGCAACACTCATAGGGTCGGGAATGCGAAAACGCGAACCAATTTCGTAGAACCCGATTTATCGATGGGTTCACGGAGCCTGAACCCATCGATAAATCGGGTTCTACGAAATTCCCGAATCACATGTCACAAAATTTCCTTAGAAACGTGTACTATATTAGGATCGTCTATCACGCTGCTCACATAAGGAGTTTTTTTGCCCCGGCCTCTCATCCTTAAAGACCAGCGAGCTTAAAGTGTTCTTAATTATAGCGCGATCTAGTCTACACAAATACACATAAGTCAACAGGGAAGGAACTTAGTGACATGGCATTAGAAGATTTTCTGGACCCCGAAGTAGCCGCTACTGCTGTTGTTGTTGCGGCTGTTGTCTCACCACAAGGCCGCAAGATTATCCGTCGTGGGGCCGTCTATGGATTGGCTGGTATCCTTGTAGCAGGTGATGCCATTGCCTCTGTAGGTAAAAGTGTTGGACGCGGCGTACAAGCAGCCGGAGTCGCGGCATCACAGGCTGCAAGCAATGTATCACAACGGGCGCAGGCTGCAACTGCTGCTACCACAAATACCACAACACCACCTCAGCCAACAAGTTACACGACAGAAACAACGCATACAACCCATACCAGCGACACGCCAAAGCGTACAGGCACTCGTAACACAGCAAAGCCATCACCCGAAGATGCAGGAGGGCAGGCCGAATGAGCCAGCAACCCACCATTGATACAGAACGAGCAGCCCAGAATGGAGCAACCGATTCGGCGTCACAAACGCCGCCATCGGTTGCTCGTGCGGAGCAACTGATGACTACATGGGGACACAACATCGGCTTCTTCATTGGCATGACTGGTCATCGTCTCCAGAATGCAATGACTTCTATTCGTGAGGAAGCTGACAGGATGGATCAACCGCGACAGTCATCACAATCGACCAATCGCACACATACATCGTCAACGGCAACTGCTCAGGGAACGCCCGACTATCAGGGACAGGCAACAACGCAAATTGTCACGCAGCGTGCCGAACACCTTGTCGATGACTTCACGCAACGGGTCAGTGTCATAGCTGCCGCCACAGGACTACAAATCCGCCGTGCAAGTGCATTTGTACGTGAAGATGCAGAAGACATCTGGGCCGAAGCCCAAAGTATTCGTGACCAACAAAGGCATAATTTGTAGAAGCCTTAATTTATGACGCCTTCGTTGCCAATACCACGCACGTCGTAGGGTGGGGGCCTTAATTTATGATGCCCTCGTTGCCAATACACGAATCATCGAAGGAACGCAGGGCATTCATTACGCCTCCATCGCTAGAAGGAACCTAAAAATCTATGAGTGTCACAGTAGCGGAAGAACCCCGTATTCTTCATATCGTACCGGGGCGCATCCGTATCCATATTCCAGAGTGGGAAGGTCAGGGGAAGCGCGGCATCGAAGCGCAGATACGCCAGCTTCCAGGTGTGCAGCGAGTTCAGGCGAATACGTTGACTGGCAATATGCTTATCCTATTTGACCCACATGTTACAGATGAGCATACACTCCTTAACCACATTCACACCCTTGACTTTCACAGGGATGAACAACCTGATCATGAGGAAACGTCGCAACCATCGGCACTCAAAGAGCGTCATGGGAAAAAGGTTCGCGCACGTATCACTGTGCATGGTATGAGCCGCGACCCACGAGTTGCGCGACATGTCGTGGAGCAACTCGAAAGCCATCCCGGTGTTCATGCAACCGCAAACCCCTTGACAGGTCGTGTCCTTGTCGAGTTTACCCAACATGAGGTTGATCTGGAAGATTTACTCTCCGATGTCTCCTCAGTCGAACTCCCCGACCTTCCCGGTGAGGATACCCCGGCGCACCCACTCGATCCCGGCCCCCTCATTCAGGGAACCACTCGTCTCATCGGCTCCGCACTTGGCATCGGTGTGTTAGTCACGCGGCAGCTTCTCGGCTCACAGGCTCCACTCCCCGGTGCTGGTGTTGCCATACAAATCAATAGCGTCATTGGCATTCTCCAGGGTATTCCCCCCATTCGTTACGGGCTGCGTCGGCTCCTGGGGCGTACCTACGCCGACCTGCTCTTCAACGTCCCCAGTATCGCCACCCTCACACTCGCTGGCAGTCCCTTCGGTCTCGCGGTGACAGGCGCGGAGTCACTTCGCCTCACTACAGAGGTATCTGCACGTCAGGCCGCATGGCGTCGCTATGAAGAACAGGTATCTCAGGCTCCCTCCATACAGCCTGATGCGGTCATTCACCTGGAATCGGGCGAACAGGTTCCCTTGCCCTCGAAAGTCATGGAGGGAACAGGAACCGCGATTGGGCGCGATTCCATGCCCATCTCTGCTATACCAGGACACGTTATTCCATCAGGGGCGCGTCTCTACGGTGGCCCCTTCACCCTCAAAGTGCAGCCTGACAATGCGTTCGATGCCTTCACTCCACAGCCACGCCCGGCTCCCATTAAGTTCAATCTCTATGACCGCTACTTGCAGATTCTGGGGCCAATTTCGCTCGTTTTTGCCGCAGGAACCGCAATTTTGACGCGCTCATGGAACTTGACACTGGCATCATTATTGCTCGTCAATCCTCGCACCGCCGCGATTGGCAATGACAACGCCGACCTCGCAGCCGCTGCAAGGGTGATACGTGCGGGCGTCACCGTCATTGGCACACGCGCCAGACGCACTATTCGCCGTCCAGACGTTGTGATGCTGGATGGCGCCCGGATGCTCACCGAGCGTCTCGAACTGCTCAGTACACTCCCACTCACGGAGCATATCAACAGTGCCGAACTGCTGGCACGCGCCGCAGGTATCGCGGCGGCAACAAACTCTCCATGGGGCGGTATCTTCCGCGTCACTGGCACAGTCCCCGCTACACATGGAAGCTTCGATGGCAAGACCGCGACTGCTATGGTAGACGATGTGCGCTATTCACTAGGCCCCGTCGAAGACTGGTCATCGATTCCTGAAGCCACCCGTTTGCGACAACACGGGAACTATGTCTTGGTGCTACGCCGTGAGCAGGAAGCGAAGCCGCTTGGCATCTTCGCTGTACGCCCGAAACTGGCCTCGCATATCGACTCCCTCGTTGACATATGCCAACGCTTGCACATCGAACTGGGAGTAGTAAGCGGTGGCGACCAGCTTGTAGTTCAGGCACTGGCACATCGGACTGGCATTCCTGTCATCGAATGTGATAACGCGGTAGACGCCATCCGTACACATCAGCAGAACGGCGACATCGTAATGTTTATCTCGGACAACGTGGAAGCGTCGGCGGCATTCTCAGCCTGTGACCTTGCCGTTGGCATCAACGACGGGCGAAGCCACTTCCCGGCA